>NZ_KV815620.1:0-2217 GCF_001814285.1 Enterococcus sp. HMSC076E04
CCAAAATGTGTCCACTAAATCATCCTAACACCACTTTCCATATCAAATTGCTTATTGTTGATGTTTACCATGTGAGACATTCCTCTTAAATTAATACTTTGTCTTGCTAAATCTTCCAATTTCTTTTCATCTAAAGTACTAATAGTATTTAGACTATCAGAGGGAGTAAACTCTTTGTTTTCTATCGTATTCTCAATTCTCATTGTCAAGGCAACCAAATTATTTGCTAGTAAATGAATTACCTCACCTTTTTTATAATTCTGAGTATCCACTAATATTTCTGCCCTTTCCCCGGGGGCTAAAAGTAGTTTACTAAGTTTAACAGAAGTATTCAGAAAACCACCATCTGTAGCAATTTGGTAGAATGATTCATCTTTATCCAAAGTAAAAGTGAAGTTTCTTGAATTAGATCCATTAACAATTCTATACCTCATCCATCGGTTTTTTATCTCAATATATGGATTGATAGTGCCATTAGTAAGCAACGTCTCCCCTTTTGTTCCATCAGAGTTAAAATCATTTTCATAGTTAATTTGATTAGTGGAGCTGAAAGATTTATCTTGCACAATCAAGGGAATGTCGTCGACACCATATTTGGAAGGTAAATCTAATGATTTTGAGTTGTCATCATCAATATACATCAAACCTGCTAAACCCTTATAAACTTGAGATGCTGTTTCTCCTTCCGGATGGGGATGAAACCAGAGTGTAGAAGCTTCTTGATCAACCTCGAATGTTACACTTTTTTTCTGTCCTGCTTCTATAATCTGATGTGGACCTCCATCTGCATCAGAAGCTACTTTCAAACCGTGCCAATGAAAAGATGTGCTAGCATCAAGATT
Organism: Enterococcus sp. HMSC076E04; assembly: GCF_001814285.1. Lineage (NCBI taxonomy): Bacteria > Bacillati > Bacillota > Bacilli > Lactobacillales > Enterococcaceae > Enterococcus > Enterococcus sp. HMSC076E04. The sequence goes on from NZ_KV815620.1 coordinate 843, forward strand.
ATTGTTTGTATTGATAGTAACTTTTTGACCTTTTTTCAGTCTAATAACTGGTCCTAAAAAATCCCCGTTATAGCCTAATGTTTCAGTTTTTTCTCCATCCATTATTTGAACTTCTCCGTTTTGAGCAACTATATCATATATCACATTTTCTTTGCTTTTTGAAGATGGTTCAAGAACAGGGGGAATCAATAGTTGTCTCTCCGTTTGGTGTACTACCTTCAAATCAGCTTCTTGATTATCCCCCATCATATTGGACATTCTACTTGAGATTTGTCGTTGTTCTTCTTGAAAGACAACTTCAGCATGCTCCTCCTTGTTCTGCTGTTGAATCAATATGAAAACACCGCCTAGGGTCAACATTGATATTGTTGCTGCTAACCAAATATATTTATTATTCTTCAACCCATCATCTCCCATATCTATTATGTAGTTACCATAAAAAAAATATGTGGAGATTTTGTGTTGATTCCCCCACATATACTTATACTTATATAGATATATCCCTAGTTACAGTATACTTTGTATTTTTTAGTAGTTGATTTAAGAATGTTAAAGTTAATTTTGAATCAGCATCGAAAGTAACTGTACCTCTAGCCAAATCAACTATTTTTACACTGACTGTTGGCTCTGCTTCCAAAGCATTTCTTACTTTTGATGCACACCTTGAGCAATTCATTCCGTCAATAACCACTATTTGCAAATATTTCATCATAAAATTCCTTCTTTCTTAAAAAAGTCGCCTATATTGGATTTACTAATCTAATCAATCTTTTAAGAATTGTCTTACAAGTATCATAAGGAAAATTTATGGAGAAACCATGTATAGAGTTTGTTTTAGAGCTTTTAAATATAGGATAGATACAGATTGATTTGTTTAGTGTATGATTGCATATCATGGACATATATCGCTAAGTATCGCGCCCAAAACATAGGTTTCGAGTTTCATGAATATCCTAACAGGTAGAAGTGCTATGATGATATTCGATAAGCATCCTAATATGAAATATAAGTTTAGAACTGCTATTTTGGATAGTTCTTCCTCCTATTCAAATAAATAATTGTTCTACATAAGAATTTCACAATCCTCTCTACCCTCCTCTACTACCAAGTGAAAATCCATTTCAACTAATACCAAAACCCTACATTGGGATTCCAAAGGATTTTTGAGTTCAAAAAAACATGAAATGCCTCTCAGAAATCCGTCCATTGGATTCAACATATACTTATGCACAAAAAGCAGTGAATAAATTTAAAAAACTGGTTTTTCTATATATCTCAATTTGAAAAAAGTAGAATATAGAGGAACTTTCTTACCATAAGAATTCACATATTTAATGTGATGATGAGAGTGTAAAATATTTTGTGTAAATAGAAA
>NZ_KV815621.1:0-239 GCF_001814285.1 Enterococcus sp. HMSC076E04
CAGGAGATCGCGGGTTCGATTCCCGTCGGAACCGCCATGCGGGTGTAGTTTAGTGGTAAAACCACAGCCTTCCAAGCTGTTGTCGCGAGTTCGATTCTCGTCACCCGCTTTTAGTTTTTATGGGCCTATAGCTCAGCTGGTTAGAGCGCACGCCTGATAAGCGTGAGGTCGATGGTTCGAGTCCATTTAGGCCCATTTATTTTATTGGCCCGTTGGTCAAGCGGTTAAGACACCGCCCT
>NZ_KV815622.1:0-467 GCF_001814285.1 Enterococcus sp. HMSC076E04
GCAGGCATGTTAACCCCTACACCACGGAACCAGTGTTTTTAGTTTTTAATTGCGGGAGCAGGATTTGAACCTACGACCTTCGGGTTATGAGCCCGACGAGCTACCAGACTGCTCCATCCCGCGATAATATGAAAAGGAGGATAAGGGATTCGAACCCTTGCACGGTTTTACCCGCCTGACGGTTTTCAAGACCGTTCCCTTCAGCCGGACTTGGGTAATCCTCCATATGAAACTTACAACGCCACAATGGACCTTGTAGGACTCGAACCTACGACCGGACGGTTATGAGCCGTCTGCTCTAACCAACTGAGCTAAAGGTCCAGGCTCTTAAAAATCGCGGCGGAGGGGATCGAACCCCCGACCTCCCGGGTATGAACCGGACGCTCTAGCCAGCTGAGCTACACCGCGAAAAAGATATTCATTATTTAAATGAAATGGAGCCTAGCGGGATCGAACCGCTGACCTCC
>NZ_KV815623.1:0-7765 GCF_001814285.1 Enterococcus sp. HMSC076E04
AGCTGATTGAACACCGTTTATTCGGAAAAAGGGATTGTGACAAAATCTTGTCACAATCCCTTTTTTTGCTTATACGAAGTAGCTTACCTCTCATTTGTTTGGTTAGAAGAAAGAGTAGGAGATGATCTTGAAGCTACAGGTTTTGCTATATCTGCTAGCTGTTTACTGCGTTTCAGTTTTTGTTCTATTTCTTTTACTGTAGTTAGGGATACGCCAAAAAACGTTGCCACATGTTTTTGTTTAGTATAGGGTATTGTTAATGCTTCTTCGATTTGATTACGTAATTTTTGTGGTATCCTTTGATTTTTTTCTCTGGAAATTTTTCCGAATTTCCCATGAAAAAGCTGATGGGTCATTTTTTCATCATAGTCTTCTTCAAAATGTTTTTGGTATATATTATTTACTGTAGAGTTGGACACGCCAAAAAATGCGGCAATCTGTCTTTGACTAGGATTAGGCAATGTCAATGCGTGTGTGATCTGTTCGCGTAATTTCTGTGATAAACCCCTTTTTTCTCTTTTTCTGGAAACTTCGCCGAATTCCTTGTATAAGACTTGATATGTGTGATTTTGAGCATCACCTTCTGCAAGTTGTTTGAGGTATATATTGCTTACTAAACATGAGGATACGCCAAAAAATGTGGCAATTTGACTTTGTTTAATATCAGGCAATGTTAATGCGTGTTCGATTTGATTACGCAATTCTTGTGATAGTCTCTTATTCTTTCCTTCTCTAGAAGGAATAGGACCAAATGTCTCATACAAAAGCTGATAAGCGTTATTTCCAACATTTCCTTCTACTAGATTGCTCGTTTTTTGTCTATCCACAACAAAGGAAGGCCCTGGCTCAGTAGGCGAGATGGGTTCTTCGATCGTTTGTTGATGGAAGATTGGATCGGGCAATGGTTCATCAATAAATTGTCGCTCCTCTCTTGTGAGAGACTCGTGCTCCATTAAGTTATGGAAACGATAACCTTCCCCAGAGATGTCAATAGGTGGAGATGAAAATGACTCCTCAAATGGCGAATGTTCAGGTGGATTTGGAATGACTGAAGCTAGTTCATTGACGAGTTGCTTCTCATCTTCCGGGAGAGTTAGAGCATCATCCTTTGAATGAGCATCAAATTCATGAGAAGTTACAGGGGGCGTTTTTATTTTTTTGTTCGCTTTAGTTAATAGTTCATCAAATGCAATAAAGTCAGTGGATGTATCTGAATGTTTTCTTTTTGCTTTAGGCATAATTATCCCTCCGATAACATGGATTTGTTTATTCGTATGAAAAAATAAAGGTACATAATTTTGGGATAAGCATACCATATAAAACTTATACACAACATGACTGAAAAGACAACTTTTTCTTACCTGTGGAAAAAATAGTTTAACACAAACCTTATAGTTATCCACAACCAATTAAAAATGAAGAAAAATCCGCTAAAATACCGGGAGGGGGTAAAAATAAGCAAAATAATTTTAATTATCTATAAAACAGGTATGATGAGAAAAAAGGGGGATTTTATATGACAAAAAAAGCAGTTTTCGCAGGCGGATGCTTTTGGTGTATGGTCAAACCATTCGAAAAGCAGCCAGGGATCATTTCTGTGACATCCGGTTATACAGGCGGGCATGTACCAAATCCAACTTACGAACAAGTAACAACAGGCACAACTGGGCATACAGAAGCCGTAGAGATCGAATATGACCCAGAAGTTATTTCTTATGATCAGTTGGTGGAAATCTATTGGCAGCAAACCGATCCGACTGACGCGTTAGGGCAGTTCGCTGATCGTGGTGATTCTTATCGACCAGTGATCTACTATAGTGATGAAGAAGAACGAAACATTGCAGAGCATTCAAAACAAGCATTGCAAGACAGCGGGCGATTCGATAAGCCGATCGTGACAAAAATCGAACCAAGAAGCGAATTTTATCCTGCAGAAGATTACCATCAGGATTATTACAAGAAAAACAAGCTCCATTACAATCTTTATCGAGAAGGTTCTGGACGTGCCGGTTTCATTCGTCGACATTGGGGCGGCAAGAAATAAGAAGCCGAAAAAGCTACTTTTGGAACACCGTATATCAGAGGTTGTGACAAGTCGTTTGTCACAACCTTTTTTCAATACCTAAAATGAAGGACGATCAGCAATACACTACTCAAAAAAGGAATGAAAGGCAGCTTTTCCAACTTTTTTTATGACAGATAAAGCAAACAGAAAAAACGGTTATTCCAAACAGGCTAGCCAGAAACAAGACCCGAAGCAACTCTTCCAGAGGCAAGCCCCCACTCCAAGAAAGCACCAACAGAGTATCGCCAGCTCCGAGATAGGATTGACCATAGCGAAGGCACACACCGCCTACGATAAACGTTAACAGCACACTTTGCCATTGGAAAACGCCGGCCTGCAACCAAAAAATCCATAAGACTGCCCAGGAGCAGAATAGCGTGTGAGAATGGACCATGAAGAAAAACAAGTCCATCAACGAAAATAGCAAAGCCGAAAGCACCCAAATGAACGTCGAAAAATTTCTTGCGGAAGAAAAAGTAAAGAACCAGGCAAAAAGACCACCACATAAGACTTCTGCCAACAAATAGTAGAAGGGCAACCGACACCGGCAATAGCGGCAGCGAAAACGTTGGACGATAATTGAGAGAATCGGAATCAATTCATACCAAGAAAGCGAACGACAGCATTTGACACAATGAGATCTAGGATAAATAATAGAGTGTCCTAACGGAATCCGCTGGGCGGTTAAACATAAAAATGACCCGATACAGCAACCAATGATAAAATAAAGTAACACGCCATCTCCCCCTTTTCAAAACCAAGATACGCAAGCTTAAACTAAATTTTTGTACATACATAAAATTTGAGGTGAAAAAATGAACGTTTCAATCGGATTAGATATCGGAACCACACAAACCAAAGCAGTTGCTTTCACAGATGAAGCCCAAGAAGCAGCATCCGCTTATTTTCGCTACCCTTTGATCCAAGAAACACAAGGGATGGCAGAACAAGATCAGGATTTGATCTTTCAAGGCGTCTGCACCGTTATAAAAGAAGTAATTAAACAGTTGCCTTCAGACACGACCATTCAATTTGTCTCCTTCTCCTCTGCAATGCATAGCCTGATATTGTTGGATGAAGAGAAAACACCGTTATCTCGAATGATCACTTGGGCAGATAACCGAGCAGCGGACGAAGCAGAAAAACTGAAATATACCGTGCTTGGCAAAGAATTTTATCGGCAGACTGGGACACCGATTCATCCAATGACACCATTGAACAAAATCAAGTGGCTGCAAAACAGCCAACCTGAATTATTCAAAAAAACTGCTTATTTTGTCGGTATCAAAGACTATATCTTTTATAGATTGTTTGGAGAACTCATCAGCGATTACGGAACAGCTTCAGGAACTGGATACTTTGACATCCATGAATTCCAATGGGCAGAAGAAGTGCTTGACTACTTGGGCATTCGAACAGAACAATTGCCGCAAGTGTTTCCTTCCACCTATCAAGTAACAGGTCTACCGTCAGAAACAGCAGCAGAACTAGGTTTGCCAAATGATATATCATTTGTTTTGGGAGGGGCAGACGGCCCGCTTTCTAATCTAGGGTTAGGCGCTTTTGGTGATACGATCGCCGCTTTGACCGTAGGAACGAGCGGAGCACTTCGTTTTATTACTACTCAGCCTCAGTTCCATCCAGAAATGGAGACGTTTTGTTATGTTCTGGATCAGAAACATTGGGTAGTAGGAGGAGCGACTAGCAATGGTGCTGGCATATTTGATTGGGCAGGGCATACATTTTTACAGGAAGTCGTTCAATCTGCTAAAGAAAAAGGCGAAAATCCATATGATGCACTGCTTTCGGCTATTGCTTTTGTGCCAGCAGGTGCCAATGGTCTGATTTTTCATCCCTATTTGCTTGGCGAGCGAGCACCGCTTTGGGACGCAGATGCGTTTGGCAGTTTTATCGGCTTGCAGCGGCAACATACAGAAAAAGAAATGATGAAGGCAATTCTAGAGGGAATCTGTCTCAATCTTTATCGGATTTTAAAAGGAGTTTGCCAAGAAAATCAGCTCACAGAGATCCGTGCTACAGGCGGTTTTGCTCAATCTCCGATTTTTCGTCAGATGATGGCTGATGTACTGGGGTATCCGCTTGTTTTCCCTACTGTCACAGAAGCATCCGCATTAGGAGCTGTGATTTTAGGCTGGCGAAGCATCGGAAAGATTCAAAGTATCAGTGAAGCACAGGAATTGATAGAATTGAAAGAGCAAGTCGGAGTACAAGAAAACGATCATAAAAAATATCAGAAAATCTATCCATTATTTGTTTCGACACAAAAGCATTTAGCACAGACTTATCAGCAATTTGCTCAACTGCGAGAAGAATTAGCTGATTCTGAAAAATGATTGGCTTTACGGATAAAAAAGCGAAATGAAAATCGTTCTCAGGTAAATGATTTTGTTGTACTTTTCATTGAAAGTCTACTATTATTTTAAGTGTAAGAAAATGTTAGGAGGCAAGAAAGATGAAATTCCAACAAACCAAAGAAGTATTAAATCAATTAGTTGCAGATCTAAGCCAAATGTCTGTTGTTGTTCACCAAACACATTGGTACATGAGAGGACCAGGTTTCCTTACATTGCACCCAATGATGGATGAGTTCATGGACGATTTGAACGCTCAGTTAGATGAAGTATCCGAACGCTTGATCACATTAGACGGTTCACCTTATTCTACATTGCGTGAATTTGCAGATAACACGAAAATCCCTGATGAAGTAGGACGTTGGGACCGCACGATTCCTGAACGTTTGGAAACACTTGTTGCAGGCTACCGTTATCTAGCAGATCTTTACCAAAAAGGAATCGAAGTTTCTGGAGAAGAAGGCGACGATCCAACACAAGATATTTTTATTGAATTCAAAACAGCCACAGAAAAACGTATCTGGATGATCCAAGCTCATCTAGGCAAGGCGCCAGAGATCGACGCGTAAAAACTTTGTTGAACTTGACCGAAAAAAGGGCGCAGAACTTGATAGTTCAGCGTCCTTTTTGTTTTTCATTTTGACAGGAAACGCCCCTTTTATATAAAAGAAAGAAAAAGAAGTAAAGTTTCATATAAATTTTTCAATCAAGCAGAAAAACGTTGACATTGACTAGATTAGCGGGTAATATGTTAAATGGTATTGTTTGCCCCACAAAGAGCCCCGGAAACTCGAAGTGTATGTCAAACATCAGAACTTAAATTGGAGGAAAATAACGTGCGTACAACATATATGGCCAAACCAGGCGAAGTAGAACGTAAATGGTATGTAGTAGACGCAACTGATGTTCCATTGGGACGTCTTTCAACAGTTGTTGCATCTGTACTACGTGGTAAAAATAAACCAACTTTCACACCTCATTTGGATACTGGCGATTTCGTCATCGTCATCAATGCAGACAAAGTGAAATTAACAGGTAAAAAAGCGACTGACAAAATTTATTACCGTCACAGCAACTACCCAGGAGGATTGAAATCAATCACTGCTGGCGAATTGCGTGCTAAAAATTCTCGTCGTTTGATCGAAACTTCTGTAAAAGGTATGCTTCCTAAAAACACTTTAGGCCGCAAACAATTTACAAAATTGAACGTATACGGTGGAGCAGAACATCCACATGCAGCACAACAACCAGAAGTTTTAGACATCACAAACTTAATCTAATAGGAGGGAATTTCATTGGCACAAGTTCAATATATCGGCACAGGCCGTCGTAAAAACGCAGTTGCTCGCGTACGTCTAGTACCAGGAACTGGCAAAATTACTGTAAATAAAAAAGATGTTGAAGAATACATTCCACATGCTGACTTGCGTGAAGTAATCAATCAACCTTTCGCTGTTACTGAAACAAAAGGCGCATATGACGTATTTGTTAACGTAAACGGCGGGGGATACGCTGGACAATCAGGAGCTATCCGTCATGGTATCGCTCGTGCATTGCTAGAAGTTGATCCTGACTTCCGTTTAGCGCTTAAACGTGCTGGCTTGCTTACACGTGACGCACGTATGGTCGAACGTAAAAAACCAGGTCTTAAGAAAGCTCGTAAAGCTTCTCAGTTCTCAAAACGTTAATATCGTTCGAGCAAAACACACCTTCTATTTGGAAGGTGTGTTTTTTTTGATTATGAAAAAATACAGAGCGAGGCGTAAGCAGAGTAAAGTAGTTTTATTTAATGGATGCGACTTCATTTGCTTATGAGTACTAGTTCAATTCTATCACTACAAGGCACTTTCAAAATTTGGAGAGTGTCAACTAATAGAAATAAAAAATGTATGTATTTTTTGCCAAAGTCAATTTTTCCTCTTTACTATGATATGATTTGATTGGTATATGATTGAAGTGGACAAGAAAGGAGTACAAATGTTTATCAATAGTGTAAATGATGCTGTTTTTTCTTGCCAAGCGTGTGTGAATGTCTATGTGTTAAAGTTGTCTAGAACTTATTTTATTCCTGTTGATGTTTTATTTATAGACCAGAGAAACAGAGCATGGGAATTAAAAAAGAAGTACTTTGAAAAGCAGATAAAATCTAAAGTGAAACAAAGGCAATTGATTGTTGCATTCAATGAAATAATTGATAAGGTGATTTTAAGAAGAGAGAAGCAACATTTTCAGTTCTCACTATCCAATCAACATTTTTTAATACGGGTAGAAAAAATAGAGGATAAAGAACATTTGATTATTTTAGGTCCTTTCTGTACGAGTGAAACTATTCAGTCCCATATAGTTCTACGTAAATGTATTCGTAAACTAAGAAAATTCTATTCCAAAAAGGTCAATAAATATCTGTACTTAGTGATAGATGAAATATTGGCTACTGAGAATTTCTATAGACATTCTTTAGGATTTTGGGCGAAGAAAATTGGGTATGATTATTCGTATTTAAGTAGAGAATTCAAGAAATATGTTGGCTGCTCATATAGTTATTATCGAGAAAAGTATAGAATTGAACATGCAAAGAATGACTTACTTATGACTCAGTTATCTATCGAAGAAATTTCTAACTTTTTAGGTTTTTATGATTCAAGTCATTTTTATAATAGTTTTTTTAAAGAAGAAAGAACTTCACCAACTTTTTTTAGAAATCGATATAAAAAATTAAATAAATAAAGGCTGGAATATTAATCCAGCCTTTGTTTATTGTGTTGATTAAAAAATATAGTAAGAAGGAGCATGTCTTAAATTATTTGAACCTGTAACGCGTGCAGTACGAGTTTGTCCGGCATTACCAGTGACATGATTAGCTTTAATCACTGTTCCATTTGAGTTTAGTAACACGGCTGAAACTCGATAACGACGTGTACGATGATGAATAGTTGAGTTTAGTCTTACGTTTCCCCAAGCAACAAAAGGAAAACCATCTGTTGAAATTGTCCAAAAGCCCCAAGGGAAATGAGTTTGTCGTCTAGATAAAGGATTATCTGTGCTATTGCTTTTTTCTAACAAAATTTCATTTGAAACATCCAGAACTCTTCCGTTTTCATCAAAAACAATGCTTCCGCTATTTGGAAATGACTCTGTTATTGGCATTGTTAGTGCATCATTTTGAAATCCAACTTTATCAGCATTTACTGATACAGGCATAGCAAGGGGCAAGAGAGTAATTGCAACAAATGATACAGAAAAAATTTTTCTCATAATGCAGAGCACCTCTTTCTTTTTGTGGAAATAGATTATTGGTGTTAGGATGATTTAGTGGACACATTTTGGG
>NZ_KV815624.1:0-461 GCF_001814285.1 Enterococcus sp. HMSC076E04
GCTTCTTTTACCTATGAAATATTTTCACGTGTTAAAGTATTCCTCGTTGAACACAACAAATAAAACTTTTTAACGAATAAAGGAGATTTTTCATGACATCACTTAAAACTTTACTTTTTGGAACAACTTTGGCTGCCGGTGCTGCATTCTTCATGGGAACGACTGCTCATGCGGACGAAGCTTATACCGTTCAATCAGGTGATACTCTATCAACGATTTCTCAAAAATACGTTGGTGACAACTCCTTGATCAATGCCATTGCAGAATCAAATTCAATTTCTGACATTAACCTGATCTACTCAGGACAACAATTAACGATTCCAACAGAAGGCTCTGCACAAGCAGCTGCTGAACCTCAAGCAGCCGTTCAAGAAGCACCAGTCCAAGCTGAACAACCTGTTGTACAAGAAACGGTTCAAACAGAAACACAAGCAGCCCCTGTTGCTGAAACACAATCTGCT
>NZ_KV815625.1:0-46221 GCF_001814285.1 Enterococcus sp. HMSC076E04
TTTCTTCATACTCGAAACTAAGCGACTTTTTCACAACCTCTAATTATTAAAGAACCTTTTGCGAAGTTAACAATCTTTCTTTGATCAATTGGAAATTCTGTCTAAGTAGTGATAGATCTTGTGTGACTTTCAACAATAAGATACTACCCTGGATTTCAGCAATCAACGCTTTGGCTTGACGGTCTGCCTCTGCATCGGACAGTTTTTCTTCAGAAAGTGCCAAGATATTTTGTTTCGTATACTTGACCCATTGATTGACTAATTCTAGTAGCAATAGACGGAATTCTTCATCCACTGTACTCAACTCAATAATTAAATTCCCCACAGGACAGCCATGATAAGTGATTTGTGCCTCATGATCAGCGAAAATCCAATCCAACATTTCTTCTAGTGCTTCTTCTGGCTGTTTTCCAGCATTTAAGATGTCTTCAAACAACTCTGTCTGCCACACGTCCATATGCGCATGGATCACCGCTAGACAAACTTCTTTTTTTGAAGAAAAGTAATAATAAAATTGCCCTTTCCCCGTATCAGAAGCTGCTAGAATATCCCGGATTGACGTTTCATGATAGCCTTTTTTATAAATAAGATCTTTGGTCGCTTCCAAGATCTTTTCCTTTGTTTTCAATGATATTCTCCTTTTTCATCTCTCATAGTCCTATATTATACAATAAATTCATCATTTTATCTTCCTAATCGTTTAAAAAAAGACTGTGCCAAATTATCTGACACAGCCCTCACTATAAAACTGTTCTCTTGTAGCTAGATGTTCATTGATTCAAGAACTGCGAGGACAAAAGCAGTTCCTATCTTATGATAGTTGCTCTAATACTTCCTCTGTTGTCATCACTTGATCTGCAATAAAACCAAAATTCGTCAACGCTGCATCCATTGCTTCTTGGCCAGGAGCACCAATTGCATCTGTCGCTACCACAACATTGAATCCACTCTCTACCAATTCACGCATATGGGAATCGCTACACAAGTTTCCATTCATTCCACCAAGAATTACTGTGTCGATTCCATTTTTTCTCAATTGAAGCGCTAAGTCGTTGCTTTCTGGTCCAAAGATTTTATGAGGAGAGCTGATAATCGTATTTTCATCCAAATATGGTTTCAATTCTTCGATAAAATCGGCTCCTGAACCTTCTTCCACTGGTTCATATTGACTTTTTCTAGCAAACATCTGCTGCTCAAGCATCATATGTTCTCCTGCACCGCCAAATTGCCATTTATGGTCATGTGGATAAAAATAATGAGGAGAAATAAAGAGTTTGTATCCTTTTTCTTTTGATTGTTTCACCATTTCAATCATATTTTCGATCGTATTGTATTTTTCTAAGATATCTTTTGTCAAACCAAAGCCACCGCCTGCTGGTTTCAAGAACTCGACTTGCGGGTCAGTTAGAACTACTGCTGTATTTTTGTTGTTGAACATGATAAATTCTCCATTCGTTATTTATTTTAATACATCATTTAGAGCTTCACTCATTGTTGGATGAGAATAGATTTGATCTCTCAATAACGTATAAGGAAGTTTTCCATTCATAGCTAGCGAAATCAAGTTGATGACTTCATGAGAATCTTCCGCATAAATACTTGCACCTAGAATCAAGTCAGTTTCAGGATCAACTAAAACTTTGAATACCCCTTTAGGATCTTCTAATACTTGTGCTTTAGGAACACCGCTTGTCATATACTTGAATAATTTGTAATTGACGCCTTGAGCTTTGGCTTGTTTTTCTGTTAATCCTACATTGGATAAAGTTGGAGTGATAAATACACTGTAAGACACAGCTTTCCGGTTATTCGTTGTTCGTGTATTCTCGCCTTTCAACTGATCCATGATAATTCGATAATCATCTAGAGAGATATAAGTGAACTGCAGTCCGCCTTTGACGTCTCCAATCGCCCAAATGTTTTCCGCATCTGTACGAAGGTATTCATCTACAGCGATTGCTCCGCGATCGGTCAGTTTAACATCTGTATTTTCTAATCCAAGAGAAGCTGTATTAGCTTTTCGGCCAGTTGCTGCTAAAACTTTAGATGCTTCAATCGTTACTTTTTGACCATCTTCTGTAAAGGTAACGGCAGCTGTTGATTCTTGGTCTGCTACTTCATCGACAGTCACACCTAAGTGGAACTCGATCCCTGCATTCGTCAAATCTTCTAAAATCATTTGTGCGATGTCTTCATCTTCACGAGGAAGAAATTCAGGATGGGCATCAAGAACGATAACTTTAGATCCGTATTCATTGAACATTGATGCAAATTCCAGACCAATATATCCAGCCCCAATGATCACTAATTTTTCCGGTAATTGTTCCTGATCCATTGCTTGCGTAGAATCAATCAAGTAGCGACTTGTATTCAATCCTTTGATTGGTAAAATGATTGGTTCAGAACCAGTATTGATGAAAATCCGTTCGCCTTCAACAATTACTTTTTCACCATTATTCGTCACTTCGATTTGATGGTTAGAAAGAAAACGTGCGGTACCGTCCATCACTGTCCCAGTCGCCTCATCGCTGATCATATGATAATTTTTGGCGCGAAGCATGCCCGTCAATTTTTCTTTCCGAGCAACAGCCTCTGTAAAATCGATTCCTCTTTCTCCATTGAATATCAATGATTTAGAAGGAATACAGCCGATGTTGATACATGTTCCGCCATACATACGTGTTGACTTTTCAACGACTAAAACCGATTCGCCTTTTGAAGCTAACGCCTTCGCTAAAGTCTTACCGCCCTTTCCAAAACCGATCACAATATTTTGATATTTTTCCATCCTTTTTCCCTCGCTTCTTTTTTACCTACCGATTGGTACAAAAATATGATAACCGATAATCGTCTATTTTCCAAATCATCTGCTTTGTTTGTCAAAAAAACCAGACAAAAAGCGGTCCTTTCACGTTTTTAGTCTGGTTCGATTTCCTTTATTCTTCTAAACAATCGTTACTTCTACATCGATATTTCCTCTAGTTGCTTTGGAGTAAGGGCAGAATTCATGCGCATCTTCTGCAATTTTTTGGGCTTCTTCTTCGCTGATGCCATCGATATGCACTTCTAATACTACACCGATCTGATAGCCGCCATCATCTAAATTATAAAGAGAGACACGTGCTTTTACTGTGGACTCTGCTGTCATTCCTGCTTCTTTGATCATATGTTGTACCGCCCCATTGAAACAAGAAGCATAACCTGCTGCAAATAATTGTTCTGGATTTGTTCCTTCTGCATGGATTCCCGGAGGAGTGATTTTCATATGCATCGAGCCATTGGGTGCCTCGACCTCTCCATTGCGCCCGCCATGGTTGATCATTGCTGTTTCGTATGCTTTTTTCATTGTACTGCTCCTTTCGATTGACCATTTGCTACTTGCTATAATTATAGTGTATGACAAGTAAGGCGCTTTCTACAAAAATTCTGCTTATTCAAATACCAGAATACCGTCTTCTACTATTTTTCCAAAAAACAAAAAGATGCCACTCGTGAACAACAGGGTCATATTCGTTCCAAAATAAATAGCAATCTTTTCTAAATAATCTTTTATATGATTGATTTTGAGATACATATATACCAGAAAGTTGACCCCATAGACCAATACTGTTAAAAAAATAACCATATTCGTTACCATTTTTTTCCTCCTTTTGCTGGCCACCCTACCAGCACTCGGTTTAACCTTACCACTTTTTTTGTTGTCCAAGCAACTACCTTTCAAGAAGATTGGTTTATTCTGCTGATAATGATTCAAGATCAGAAAAATGTCCGAATAAGTTTGCTAGTTTTTCTAACACTAGCTGGTTCTTTCCGCTCTCGTCATTTTCTATCTGCAATACTAACAACGGCTCATGTAAGCTTAAGCGAACCAAAAACCAACCGCTTCCATAAGGTTCTTGCAGATTATACCGAATACCTTCTTCATTTGCCGGGTCGAAGTTCATCCCTTTTTCTTCTTCCAACAGTCGCTTCATTTCTTCTAATATCTTGTTTCCTTGTTCGCGTGGTTCATCACTGAACAATTTTAGTCGGATTTCTTGTACTTCTACAGGCTGTTTCAACTCTTTGATTTGTTCATCCAATGTGATACCTTTTCTTTTTAATTCTGGCAAAAGCATCAGGATCTTCGCGATGACGTATGCACCATCATCCAGAAAATAATTTTCCTTGAATGCAGCGTGACCGCTTGTTTCGATGGCTAGCTGTGTATCTTTCCCAAGACGATTAAGTTCTAATGCTTTATTGATTACATTTCGATAGCCGGAAATATAACGAATTTGGGTACCTCCTTTTTCTTCAATGAATTTTTGTAGATGAGAAGAAGTAGGCGAATTCGTTACGATCCTTGTCCCTGGATGCTCTTTTAATACGATCGTACTTAATACTGCGATCAAATTATTTCGATTGATGACTGTTCCAGAAGCACTGACCACAGCTGAACGATCCACATCTGTGTCAAAAATGATTCCAAGATCTGCTTCATTTGCTAAAACAGCCTGCTTGATACTTTCCATCGCTTCTTTGTTATCAGGGTTGGGGATGTGATTAGGAAATCGACCATCTGGTTCCAAAAATTGAGATCCTGTTGTATCAGCGCCTAAGCTATTCAATACTTTTTCAGCAAAAAATCCTCCAGCACCATTTCCAGCATCCACGATGATTTTCCAACCTTTTAGTGGTTTGTCATCTTGTGTTCCCATCCCTTTTTTGATTTTTGTGACTAAATCTTGCGCATAAGGTGTCAAAAGGTCTGCATTTTCCACACTTCCTGCTTGTTCACTGTTTATTTTTTGCTGCTGTGACAGGATATAAGCAATATCTTCTTTTTCTGCCCCTCCTTCTGAGGTGAAAAATTTTATTCCGTTGTAATAATAGGGAAGATGGCTAGCAGTCAGCATGACCGCAGCGTCGCATGAGAATTGTTCAAATTGAGTGGACATAAACATAGCTGGCGTAGTAGCCAATTCGAAATCAATGACATGTATCCCTTGTTCTTTCAGACTTTGGATCAACGCCTCTTTTAGTGCTGGTCCGCTGATCCTACTGTCATGACCAATCCCAATCGTCCATTTTCTAGTTGGATTAGTTGATTTCTTCTTTTTCTTTAGCCAGTTTGCTAGTCCCCAGCCGATCTTTTCTACCCTGTCTGTCGTCAAATTGACTTCATGACCTTCAACTGGTAATGCAATCCCTCGAATATCCGATCCATTTTGTAGCGCTTTCATATCTTCCATATAAAAGTCCTCCTCATCTATTCCCTCATTTTTTCTAATTTTTCCGCAAATCGCTGTGCTTCTTCTTCTGAGCGGCAAATAATAATGAATGTATCTACACCTGCCATCGTTCCAACAACTTCGGGATAAGCAACTTCGTCTAACCAATTCGTTACCACATCAGCGCCATTTCGTTCAGTCAATACGATAACCATGAATTGAACAGACTGTATACGTAAAACCTCACGCCTAATTGCCGTACGCAAACGTTCTTCATTTAAAGAAACAGATGGTTGGTTAAATAATGTATAGCGTACTATTTTATTTTCATCTTGGCTTTTTACTAACTTCATTTCTCTGATGTCTCGAGAAATCGTAGCTTGAGTCACATCGGCACCTGCTTCATGCAACCGTGTAAGCAGCTCTTCCTGTGTCCCAATCGGTTGTTCTGTAATCATTTGGCGGATCAATGCTTGTCGCTGTTTCTTTTTCATATTAGACACCTCTCAATATTGATTATAGCAAAAGAAAAGTAATATTTCTTCTTATTTTGGTATTTTTTACTTTTATTTTTCGGTTTTATTCAGGTTGCTATCTTTTTTCTATTTTGACACGCAAAATCGTCTTCATTTTTTCAGGTGCAGATTTTCGTGGATCGCTGATATAGATTTCTTTGTGTTCTTTAGAAGTTCTTTGATACCCTTCTTCTGCAATGAATGCTTCTAATTTCTCAAAGGATTCTGGTTCTTCATCATAGGAACCAATGTGTAAGATTTGGGCACAAAGACCTTCTTCCATCTTTCCGAATGCTACTTGTTCTCTCAAGTCTTCCGGAAGTTTGCTCAGAGAACGCTGAATGGCTTCTTGGGCTATCGCTTCTGTAACAAAGTCAGGCTGTCGGATCATCAATTGATAAGAAAAATGTTCTTTTTTCATCACTGGTTCATGCAAATACTTTTCTTGCAGTCCCCATTGTCCTTCCAATGGATAGACAGTATACATCTGATAATCAGGAATCAGCCAATTTTTTTTAGGCGACATGCGTATTGCATAGCTGACTGCATATAGACAGGCTACTCTTTGTTTAAAGCCTTCCTGATTCGGGTCGCCGATCCCTCTGATGCTAAAGAATGGTTTTTTAGGAACCTCTAGTATTTGCGGGCTTTTTTCATACTATAGCTCTTGTCTTTACGCCATTCGATTTTTTCCATTTTTCTTCCTCCGCGAAATTCCATTTAGTTATTTATTATCATACCTCTTTTTAAGTGACTTGGCTAATCGTGTTGACACTATTTTTCAGTTTGTGCTAGAATAAGTTAAGTAAATAAATCGTACAGATAACACGTTTCGGCGTGTCGAGAGAGAGGCGGTTTCTATTTTTATAATAGAAATCACTCTCTTTTTTTACGAAATTTTTTAGAGGTGATGTAAATGACAAAACAAAAACAGCTGCTTTTAGTACCTGCAGTAATTGCAACAGGGATGATGTCTTTTGCGGGCGTATTGATCGAGACGGCCATGAATGTAACTTTCCCAACTCTTATCAGACAGTTTGATTTAACGACCGCACAAGTCCAATGGGTAACAACGATTTATCTTTTGATGATTTCGATCATTGTTCCGCTGTCTACTTATTTGAATCGCAATTTTAGTCTCAAAAAACTCTTTTTAGCTTCAAATCTGCTTTTCTTGGCAGGTATAATGATCGATTTCTTCTCTCCTACCTTCATGGTTCTATTGTTTGGTCGATTGCTCCAAGGGGCAGCAACAGGTATCGCTCTTCCGTTGATGTTCCATATTATCTTGACATTTGCCCCCCTCAATCGACGAGGCGCGATGATGGGTGTCGGTACTTTGACAACGGCCATTGCTCCAGCGATTGGACCCACTTACGGAGGCATTATGACTTCACATTTTACATGGAATCATATTTTCCTGTTTCTTGTGCCCATTTTGCTCCTTTCTTTGATTATCGGCTGGTTTGCTATTCCCGAGATGGCAGTACAAAAAAGTGGTTATTTGGATTGGTGGAGCGTTTTAGGAATCTTTCTTTTGTTTAGTGGAAGTCTGACATTTTTGAGTACGTTGGGAACACTTTCTAGTTGGATTGCTTTGATCATCGGCGGGATCGGCTGGTTCCTATTTTACTATCGAAGTAAAAAAGTGGAACATCCGCTGATTCGGCTGTCCATTCTTTCAAATAAAACATTCCGTTTGTTTTTGATTGGCTTCTTGGTTTATCAGTTTTTATTACTTGGTGTGTCTTTTGTCTTACCGAATTTCCTTCAGATCGTTCAAGGAAGCAGTCCTTTTGTCGCTGGATTAGCCATGCTTCCCGGTGCAGCGGTTGGTGCTTTGCTTTCTCCTTTTTCTGGTAAAATGCTGGATCAATATGGACCGAAGAAGCCAATTTTTGCTGGACTGATCCTTTCTTTGATTGGTTGGTTAGCATTATTCCTGCTTATCGGACACGCTTCATTGGGTGTATTGATTGCCTGTCATGTTTTTTATATGGTCGGTATCGGTTTGTCTTACAGCAATATGATGACGACTGGAATGAATGCGCTGAATGAAGAACTGCAAGGAGACGGGAATGCAATGTTCAATACCTTGCAACAGTTTTCTGGTGCTGTGGCTACTTCATTAGTAGCGGTTATCATCAATTATGTTCAGCATCATACTTCCCATAATTACGAAGTGTCTACTACATTAGGATCAAAAGCGGCGTTGGGCGTCTTATTGCTGTTGCTTCTTATCAGCTTTGCTCGATTCGTCTATTCTCTGTTTTTTGCTAAAAAAGCGTAGTTTCCATATACGGCAGGTGTTGCATCTGCCGTTTTTTTGTGTGAAAATGGTTGTTTGTAAAAGGAGGCTTTTTTATGGAAAAAATTGCCATTATCGGTGGCGGGATCATTGGTATGACTCTAGCCAATTACTTGGATACATCAACATTCGATGTTGCTTTGTTTGATGAAGGGACAGGACAGGCAACGAAAGCAAGCGCTGGGATCATCTCCCCTTGGTTGTCAAAACGCAGAAACAAACAATGGTATCGTCTGGCTAAAGACGGCGCTGCTTTTTTCCCTAAACTCATAAAAGATTTCCAACTTGATCAAACGATTTATGCACAATCAGGGACACTTTTGCTTCGGCCTGAACAAGATTTAGCTGAATTAGCTATTCTTGCGGAGAAACGAAAAGAAGAAGCGCCAGAAATTGGAAATATCGAATGGCTTTCACCTGAACAGACGTCCCAAGCTCTTCCGTTATTGAAGCCAGCAGTTTCACTACGCATCAGTGGTGGTGGTCGTCTGGATGGAAAAGCATATTTAGAACATCTTGGTCAGCGTTTAGTACAAAAACAAATCGAGCAGATCCAGGCAAAAGTCACCTTGCATAAGAAGAACGATTCTTGGCTCGTCAAGGGACCGTTTGGAGAATACACAGCTGACCGCGTAATCTTGACACCTGGTCCTGCACTTAAGCCTCTATTGAAAAAATTAGGCTATTCTGCAGATATACGTCCGCAAAAAGGGCAGCTCTTAGCATTTCAGACATCTTATAAGATGAGTCAAGACTGGCCTGTTGCTATGCTTGACGGAGAAGCTGATTTCATTCCTTTCATGGATGGAAAGATCCTTTTAGGTGCTACCCATGAGAACGATCAAGGATGGGATTTGGCTCCTACTAGCGAAGCTTATGAGGGATTGACTAAGAGTGCAGAACAGTTCTTGGCTGATCCAGATCAGATAAAAAATTGGTCCTACGAGTTCCGTGTAGGCACCCGTGCTTATACGTCAGATTTTTCCCCATTCTTCGGCGTATTGCCAGATGACCCAAGTCTACTGGCTGCTAGCGGTCTAGGCTCTTCTGGTTTGACGACAGGCCCTTATATCGGCTATCTATTAGCCAACTTCTTAAATACTGGTCATTGGCCTACGGAAGATTATCAAAAGGACATCTCCACCTATATTACGAAAAATCCATCATAGAAAAACAGCTTTTTCAAGTAAGGATCCCGAGCGATATTGCGCATGGATTACTTCTTGAAAAAGCTGTTATTTTAGTTCAATTTCTGAATCAAATTCTCCAAACTTTCTTTTGCTTCATCTGGCAAGAGATCTTTTCCTATCTGAGCTTCAATGAATCGTAAACGACTATCAAGTCGTTGTTTCACCAGATTTTTATAGGACGTATCCTCAAAAGAAACAGGAAAATCTGGTATAGGTAAATAGTGGATGTCTTCAAACGGACCAAACGACTTGAATTCTGCCGTTTGTTGCACGATTCTTTCAACGATTGACAATGTCGTTTCAGGTTTGATTTTTTTATCATCGAAATATCCAGTATTCAAGACATAGCAGGCTGTTTGCTGTTTCAAAAACAACTCTCGAAAAGCTTGATAGTCTTCCCTAAGAGGATAGACACGGAAAGGATTAGCAAATGGTTCAATGACTAGCTCATCTAGCTGTCTTTTTGTAGTGATATTTTCCGCGTCTGATCGTTTTGTTGCTAATGTTGCACCAAAAGACGCTGCTAAAACCGGGTCATTGATCTTGATAATTGGCGGAAGTGAATCATCTTTCATGATCCAAAAAACAGCATCGATCTTTTCGCTAAGATGATCGACTCGGTCTGGTGTCGCATAACGTGATTTGACTGTCCGCCCATTTCCGTTTCGTATATCTCCTGTCACTAGGACTTTTTCACCCTTACTCGTACATGTCACGCCCACATTCTGACAAGTAAGGAAAGAAGAAATGGCCGGATCATCAGACGGATAGTCTTGTGTTTTATCAAAGTAAGAAGGTTCCAAGGCAGTAGCAAAACCATTTTTTCTAGAAATAACAAAAGCATCGTCATGTAGGATCGTAACAGAGTACCCTTCCGAATGTTTTGCTAAGGTGATCGTTGATTTTCCAGAACCGGACAACCCAAATACAGCCATCGTATAAGTCTGATCATTACTAGTATATTGTTTCATCCCGCCATGGCAGGCAATAAAACCATTGCGATTCCCCAATGCCCAAGCAAGCGTCAAAGTCGCTTTTTTTAATTCCCCAAAGTAATGTAATCCTAGCACAGCAGCTGTATTATGGAGAGAATCAAATAAAACGAGTCCATTGGGAAAGGCTTCATGCGTCCATTCGGGATCACAAAAGATATAAAGATCTCCCTCATCAAAGGACGCAGATTTTTGATAAGTAGCCAGGGTCTTCGCATTCGCTGGCTGAAAATTCAGTATATAAGAATACAGATTGTTCTCAAATCCTTCTGGAATCAACAAATGACTTTGTACAGAAAATTCTTCAGATAGACCAACGATTACTTTTGTATGATAAAATTGTCGCTTTCGACTTTGATACACGGCTTCTCTCAAGATCTTCTCGTATTTACTTTGCTCCTTGCCCAAGTCCTCAAAGATACGCCGAGCACTTGCTGTTCTTCCTACAATACTCCCATCATTGAATACTAGTGTCCTAGCATCAGCTGGTAAATCTAGTTCTTCAGCATGTGAGACCGTTAAATCTGTGATGATCGTTCCTGGACTCCCTTTTGCTAGTTGATAAGCTGTCTTCCTGTCAAAAACTTCTTGAACATTATTACCGTAGAATGCCGTTTCAATAATGGATCGAATACTGGATAACAGTGGATTTTCACTTGTGATTTCCTCTAATTCGAGACTCTCTTTTGTACTCATCGCTCCTCCTCCTCCCCTAAACAAAAAAGCGGTTTCTTTATTATACATTATCCGAGTTTTTATTTGTACTGCTGTGCAGAGGGAAACAAATCATTTATTTTTCATAAAAAAAACCGAGAACTTGAATAAACAAGACTCTCGGTTTCATCATTTTTCTTTTATCGGCTTAGTACCAACCGTTTGCTAACCAGAATGTTTTAGCAGCATCCCATGAACCATAACGAGATGTTACGTATTGTTCTGCTACACGTTCTTGATTGGCAGCTGAATAGTCGCCGTTTAAGTATGAAGCATCTAATTGGTAACGGCCAATGTAACGTCCGTTAGTAGCTGTGTATGAACCGCCTGATTCTTTTTGTGCGATCCATTCTTTTGCAGAGCTTGAAGTTGGCGCCGTTGCAGCAGCTGGGGCAGCAGGAGCTACTTCAACTGTTTCAACAGGTGCAACGTATGTATGTTCTTGCGTTGCTGTTTCAGTTGTAGATGCTGTATTTTCTGTTGTGTTGCTTTCTGTTGTTGCTGAAGAATCATTTGAAGTTGGGATTGTTAATTGTTCACCAACATAAATGCGGTTGATGTCTGCAATTGAATTCTTTTCAGCAATTGCATCGATCATTGAGTTGTCTCCTGCAAATTTTTGTGAAATCTTAGATAATGAATCACCTGATTTTACTGTGTAAACTTCATCAGCGTGAGCATTTGTAGTTCCTACAAACATTGCAGTAGCACCAGCAGCAAAAGTTGTACCTAAAACAATTTTCTTAAATGAATTCATATTAAACTCCTTTTTTCTCCGTTTTTTATTCTTTCGACGCTATTAACTTTATCATTTAGAAATATTTCATAGGTAAAATAATCATGACATTTAATGACAAAATGACGAATTATTTAATATTTGTAACATTTGAACAAAAACTTTTTTGATGTAAAACCATCAGATCGTTGTTATATAAGCAAAGTAATCGTTTTTCTATGTTTTTTTATTTTTGAATGAAAAACATCTTTTCTGTAATATTTACTGCAATAATCCATAAAAAAAAGCAAAAAAATGTTTGATTTTTATCAAATCCTCTTAAAAAAACGTAAAAAATACAAAAAAACCAGTAATTGTTACAACAATTACTGGACAAAAACAATGAATAATGCTTACTATTTTTTTATTTTAACTTTCTCCGCAATAATTTTTGTGCATGTTCTAGTTCATTTATGACGACTTCTTCCGATTCTTTAGCTAATGTTTCATCTAATACATCAAGCCATTTTTCTGGCTCTTTTGTTCCTAGACGTCCAATAGCCCAAGCTGCTGTTCCTCTGATGACAGGGCGGACATCCGTTAAACATTCTGAAATCTCAGGCAATGCCGTTCGATCTCCTAGATTAGCTAAAGCAATCAATGCGTTTCTCTGCAAAGGTTTTTTTCCACGCCACGAACCGGCTAAATGCCCAAATTGCTGCTTGAAGTCTTTATTCGACATCGACAGCATCGGCTTTAATTTTGGATATACTTCATCTATTTTTGGTTCCATCTCTTCATGAAAATGAAAATCTTTTCCTTGATTGTAAGGGCAGACTAACTGGCAGATATCGCATCCATAAATGACATTTCGCATTTTTTTCCGATATTCTTCGGGCATCATCCCTTTTGTCTGCGTTTGATAAGATAAACATCGCTGTGCATTCATTCTGCCATCACCAAGCAATGCTTTCGTCGGACAAGCAGTCACACAGCGCATACAGTCACCGCAACCAAACTCTCCTGGTTTATCCGGCTCAAATACGATATTAGTGACGATCTCACCAAGATAGACAAATGAACCGAACTCTTCGGTGATCAACAATCCGTTTCGGCCGATAAATCCTAATCCAGCTCGCTGTGCTACAGCGACATCGATCAGTTCCCCAGTGTCTACTTGCGGAGCTAGACGCCATTCCTCTTCTTTTTGCCATTTTTCTGCTCTTGTTTGGATGAATTCGATCAATCGATTTAATCGGTCTCTCAGTATATCATGATAGTCGATCCCCCATGAGGCACGAGCAAATTGCCCTCGTTTTTCATCCCTAGGTACTTCTTCATGGATTCTAGTAGGATACGCAAGAGCAATGGAAATGATTGATTTTGGCTGATCAAATGTCATTTCTGGATAAAGACGCTCATCGATATTTGGGTGTTCGAAACCAGAAGTGTGGCCGGCTGCTTTTTGCTCTTCCAACGATTCTTTTAATGAATCAAAAGGCTCCGCCGTCGTAAACCCGATCTTGTCAATTCCTAATCGTTTGCTTTCTTGTATGATTTCTTCTTTTAATGTCATGGTCTTCCTCGCTTGCTGTTAACGGCTGTATAATCCATAATATAGTTTTTCTTTTTTCAGTTGGACAAACTGGATCTGCTGATCAGCAATCTTCTTTTCTTCCATCCATTTTTTTCTTGCAGCAAATACTTCCCAATAATTTGTCGAAATCAATTTTCTTTTGTTATCCAATGCGTTGAAAAAATTCAAAGAAACTGGTTTTGTACTTAACAATTCATGGAGTCTTACCTCTTCCCAAGGTGAAAACTCAGACAGATCACGGGAATACAGTACTTCTTCATAGAGATTTTTTTGCTGCGTATACGTGAATGTTTGCGGGATCTTCCCGGGTCTGGCAATTTCTACTAGACGGTTATAAAACATATTCATTAATTTGCTGTTGGCAATAAATTGACTTTTATAATAGGCCGACTGGATCTTTTTGATTACTCCTTCTGCTTTGATTACTGAAAACAAAGCAGGCCATGCTTTGACGGTTATTTCGTCGTTTTGTTTAACTAATACGCCAGGTGTGAAGCCGACTGGAGAAAGGAACACAAAATAACCGATACCGGTATTTTCATCTAAAGGCTGAAATTCATCAAACAACCATTTGCCTATGTACAGCTCTTCATCTGGTTCTGTTGTCTCGTTTTGATTTGCTATGAATAATTTAGCTAATTCTGCTTCAAGAAATTGAAGGTCTTGATCCTTGTCGGTATTTTCTTGCTGGCTAATCAATCGAAATACTTCTTCTTTAATCGTATATTTATCTTTACGTGTAAAATTCATAGCCACACCTTCCTTCCTTACTCTAACTATAACGGAATTTTCTCAAAAAGGGTATCTGTACGCCGAAAAACATCATAATTTTTTTCCGGTTTCTTGTAAAAAAACGCAAGGTCCGCTCCTTAAGCCAGACCTTGCGTTTTTCAGCTCTCTTTTGTTTGGGATAAACCTTCATGGATTGTTTCGATGTTCCATTTCATCATCTGATAGTAAGAATCTCCTTGTTCTCCTTCTTTGGCTATAGAATCAGTGAACAATTTATCATAAATTTCCAAACCCGTTTCTTTTGCTACTCGCTCCATACTTCTTGGATCTACACTGGTTTCCACGAATAAAACTGGCACTTCTTTTTCTCTTACCTGATCAATAATTGCTTTCATTTGGTCAGGCGTGCCTTGGCTTTCTGTATTGATTTCCCATATATATGCTGCTGGCAAATCATAAGCCCTTGAAAAGTATTTGAATGCTCCTTCACTTGTTACTAATAATTTTTTGTTCTCTTCGATAGAAGCAAAACTTTCCTTCGCTTGTGTATCTAATTCTTTTAGTTTTTCCACATATGTTTCTGCATTTCGCTTATAATGTGTCGCATTTTCTGCATCTTTTTCAGAGAATATACGTGCGATTTCCTGCACATATTTTATTCCGTTAGATAGGTCTAGCCAAGCATGAGGATCCGCTTTTGTATGTTCTTCACCGCTAGTTAAATAAAGAGGTTCTACATTTTTGCTAACTGCAAAATAATCTTTTCCTTCTTCTTTCTTAGCTGTTTCCATCAAGTTATCGAACCAGCTGTTACCTGTTTCAAGATTCAATCCGTTGTATAAAATGACATCTGCGTCGCTTGCCTTTTTGATGTCTTCTGGTAGTACTTCATATTCATGCGGATCTGTTCCGACTGGTACGATACTGTGGATATCTATTTTATCTGTTCCGACCTCTTTTGCCATATCTGCCAAGATCGAATTGGTTGCCACGACTGACAGCTTTTCTTTACTTACTTCGTCTGCTTGATCTGAAGTTTGCTTTCCGCAGCCAACTAACGCTAATAAACTAATTGCCAGGATCAAAAAGAGTGATTTCTTTGTTTTCATCTATCTGCTTCCTTTCTGAAATAAAATTCCTTTTGTTGGTGAGAATAAAAAAGCAAGGATAAAAAATGCGGTACATGCTAAAACAATCGTGGCTCCTGATGGCCAATTGTAACTATAACTGAAAAATACGCCGACAACGGCACTGAACATACCGATCCCTGCAGCCGTGATAATCATTTTCAATAAATGGTTCGTCAACAAGTAAGCTGTGGCAGCTGGTGTGATCAACATGGCAATCACCAAGATCGTTCCCACCGTCTGCAAACTAACTACAGCGACTAATGTCAAAAAGAACATCAAAAGATAATGGATCAGTGACGTATTCAGCCCATAAGCTTTTGCCATTGTTGGATCGAATGATGTGATCTTCAATTCTTTATAAAAGAAAAAAACAAATATCAAGACGATTCCGCTGACTAGTGCTGTCAGCAGCAGATCGCTCTCCCTAACAGCTAAGACATTCCCAAATAAAATATGATACAGGTCTGTCGCACTTTGAGCATATGAAATCAAGATGATCCCCAATGCAAAAAACGAACTAAAGACAATCCCGATCGCTGTATCATTTTTCAATCGGCTCCGCTGTGTCACGAAACCAATCACCGCTGCTGTCAACATCCCAAAAGCAGTGGCTCCAAAAATGTAACTAAAACCAAACATATAAGAAATGGCTACACCTGGAAGAACTGCGTGAGAGATAGCATCTCCCATCAAAGACATCCCACGTAAAATAATAAAGGAACCGATGACTCCAGAAGCCAGTCCTACAAGCATGGAAGTGACCAAAGCATATTGTAGAAATTGATAATTCATCAATCCATCAATAAAAGATTGGATCATTTTTTCTCTCCTCCTTTTACTAAATGTCCGATGATCTCACCATAGGCCAGTTGAAGATTCTTTGATGTAAAGACTTCTTGTACTGGACCAGAAGCGATCAGCTGTTTATTTAAAAGAACCACTTCATCGAAATATTCTTCTACTTTATGAAGATCATGATGGACGATCAGAATCGTTTTTCCTGAATTCTTCAACTCTTGCAAGATGTCAAAGATTTTTCGTTCACTCAATGCATCGATTCCTACGAATGGTTCATCTAAAAAGATCCACTCTGCACCTTGAGCTAGAGCTCGTGCAATAAAAACTCTCTGAAGCTGACCACCCGATAGTTCGCTGATTTGTCTTTTGGCATAGTCTTCCATCCCTACTTTTTTTAATGCTTGTCTTGCTCGTTCTTTTTCTTTTTTCCCGGGCCGCTGTCCGATTCGTAAAGATGGATATGTCCCTAAAAGTACAACGCCTAACACATCGATTGGAAAGGAAAGATCCAATTCGCTTCGCTGCTCCACATAGGCTATTTTTTTACAGACTGATTTTACTGGCTGTCCTGAAAAAGTGACTTTACCAGTAGAAGCTGGTATCAACTCTAGCAATGCTTTCATGAATGTTGATTTTCCTGCGCCATTTGGTCCGATGATACCAGTGATTTTTTGTGGCTTTATTGTTAAATTGATGGTTTTCAAAACAGTTTTCCCTTGATAAGCGGCTGAAAGGTCTTGAATTGCAATGGCCGTTCGTTCCAAATCCTACACTCCTTTTTAGGTTTCCCTAACTTTTTATTTAAATATAGTTTAACTAAAAAGGAAAGCATTTACAAGTAGAAAGATGAAAAAGTTTTTTTCGAATTTTCCTCGCATTTTATGAAAATTTTCTGTAGAATCACATCAAGAGTTCAATAAGGTTAACCTAAAAATAATACAACTATCTATTGAAACGTTTAATTATTTTTCCTGTTGACTCAACAACGAAAGGAGTTTTTGTATGGAAGAAGAAAAGTTAACTCGAAGTCTTAGTGCCCGTCATATCCAAATGATCGCACTAGGTGGAACGATCGGCGTCGGTCTGTTTATGGGTGCCTCCTCAACCATACGCTGGACAGGACCCTCAGTGATGGGAGCTTATGCGATTGCAGGATTCTTTTTGTATTTGATTATGCGTGCTTTAGGCGAAATGCTTTACGTCGATCCTTCGACTGGTTCTTTTGCAAAC
The DNA here is from genome assembly GCF_001814285.1 of Enterococcus sp. HMSC076E04. Taxonomy (NCBI): domain Bacteria; kingdom Bacillati; phylum Bacillota; class Bacilli; order Lactobacillales; family Enterococcaceae; genus Enterococcus; species Enterococcus sp. HMSC076E04. Next base: position 17,135 of record NZ_KV815625.1, read on the forward strand.
TACGCGAGCGAGTACATCCATCCTGTGGCTGGCTACTTGACCGCTTGGAGTAATATTTTTCAATATATTGTCGTAGGGATAAGTGAAGTAATCGCTGTAGGATCTTATATGAATTATTGGTGGCCCAATCTGCCAGCAATTATTCCCGGCATCATTGTCGTCTTATTTCTTATGCTGGCAAATCTTATTTCTGTCAAAGCGTTTGGCGAATTAGAATTTTGGTTTTCGATCATCAAAGTCATAACAATCATTTTGATGATCATTGCAGGTCTTGGGGTGATTTTATTTGGATTTGGTAATCATGGCCAGGCGGTAGGGATCTCAAATCTTTGGAAAAACGGTGGATTCTTCACTGGCGGTGTCAAAGGCTTTTTCTTTGCGTTATCGATCGTCGTTGCTTCCTATCAAGGGATCGAACTGATCGGAATGACTGCTGGCGAAGCAGAGAATCCTAAAAAGACGATCATTGAAGCTGTTCAATCCACTATCGGTCGAATCTTGATTTTTTATATTGGTGCCATTTTTATCATCGTGAGTATTTATCCGTGGAATCAATTGAGTGAGATTGGCTCGCCTTTTGTCCAAACTTTTTCTAAAATCGGCATTACATTTGCTGCAGGGTTGATCAATTTTGTCGTGATTACAGCGGCATTATCAGGTTGCAATTCAGGCATTTTCAGTGCAAGCCGTATGGTCTATACACTTGCGATGAATGGAAAGATGTCTAAAAAGTTTCTGAAATTATCTCGTCATGGTGCGCCTTTTTACCCTGTCGTAGCCATCTCAGGCGGAATCTTGATTGGTTTGATCTTAAACTATCTTCTGCCAATGTTCATCAACCAGTCCGAAAATATCTTTGTCTTCGTATACAGTTCAAGTATTTTACCTGGTATGGTTCCTTGGGTGGTGATTTTGATCAGTGAGATTCGCTTCAAAAAGACTCACGCAGATAAAATGCATGATCATCCTTTTAAAATGCCGCTGTCTCCTTACACGAATTATGCGACACTTGCTTTTTTAGCTATCGTGTTGATTTTCATGTTTATCAATCCTGAAACAAGGATTTCTTTGATCATTGGTCTCGTTTTCTTGCTTTACATGACGATCCATTACTTTATACGTGAAAAAAGAACCGCCAAATAAAAAGAACGAAGCTTCCATCAAGGGAGTCTTCGTTCTTTTTATTGCTTTTATCAATTCAATTTTAGTGTCTCACCGGGAGTCAGGAAATAATCGTCCATACTCATCCCATTCAGTGACAAAATCGTTTCTACTGGTACGCCAGTTCGTTCGGCTATTTGATTTGGGCCTTCTCCTTCCAAAACAACAGTTGTCGCAGCCTGTGACGTCGTACTGCTAGTAGTCGTTTCAGTGTTTTCTGTTGTGTCTTGCGTTGTTCGAGCTTGCATTCCAGAAGCTTCTGTTGATTCTATCGTCTCAGACTCAGAAGATGCTGTTTCTTGTGTGCTTGTTGACTCTGCTTGAAGAGAAGCGCTCGTCTGCAAATATATGTCGGAAATCTTAGCGACATGATTCGTATAGTTAGCCGATAGCTGATTGATCAAGGTATCTAAGGCTACACCGTCTTTATTATCTGCTGACTGATACGCTGCACGTAACTTCCCGATCCCTTCGTCGGAGATAGCTTGGAGCTCACGTGCTTTTTGGTTAGCAACTGCGGATAAACCAGCTATGCCCTCCTGATTTCCCTGGATTTCTGTTTGGTATTCTTCAATCAACACAGGCGTCTTTTCTTCCATCTTTTTCGAATAATCATTGACGATTGCTTGGAGTTGCTCTGACAAATCATCTGCTGTTTTTTCTTCAGCAGTTTGTGTTTCTTTTGTTTCAGTCGATGCCTCACTTGTTTGTTTCGCATCTGTTTTCTTTGTCGTTGTTTCCGTTACGGTCGTGCTTTTTGCATCTGACGAATTTTTCCCGTGAAAATACAGCCCCGCTATTCCTCCTACTATGATCAAAAAAACGGCAACTGCTGCCCCAATCATGATCATCCGCTTACGTGCTGCCTGTTTTTGCTGTCTTCTTCGGGTCATCCGAACATTTTCTCCCCACTCATTTTCATCATACATTTTTTTCACCACCAATTTTTATGTATAACAGCGTTATCAAACGCTTCATATTCTTATTGTAGCAAATAATTGTCATTGTGCACATTTTTATCCTTGTTATTTATAAGAAAATTTCACCAGTTGAGATGATTCCAAGATTGTCCGTCGATTTCTCCTTGCAACTGTGTTGTTCGTTCATCTATCTCAGCCATCAGTTTCTTTATCTCATATAAGAGTGCACGGTCTTGATATTCTGATTTTTCACTTAATTCATCTAATTGTTGGATCAACCATTCATTTGTCATAATGAAGTTCCTTTCATTTCTTGCAGTGTAAAGGTCAAGTCTTCGATTTGCTCTTTTGCGTCAGTCAGTGCTTCTATGATATATGTTTGTTTGTCCGAATCTTCTTCCTGCATTTTCTGATTTCCCTGTACTCTTTGAATAAACCAGTCAATCCGTTGAGTAAGCGATGGCTTCCCTTCCAATGAGAGATACTGCTGATAAGCAATTAGCTTCTCCCAACGTTTTTCTTGGGATAAATACATAAATTGTGCTAAAACGAATGGCGGAAGATAGGTCATATGGAATTTGTTTGCGATTCGCTGATATGGTCTCAAAAATTCGGAGATCGTATATTCTTCTTTCCCTCCAGCTTGGTATTCCTTTTCCGCCACACCTGTTGTCAATACGATGCCTAATTCTTTTCCTTCTAATACATGTGCTGCTTGTTCCAAAACATTATCTTGCCAAATTTTTAAATGAGCAGGGGAACTATACCAGTAAAATGGAAACTGGAAAATGATTCGATCATGCTGTGCCAGAAGCTGTAGCTCAGCCTTTACATCTATCTTTCCATCTGGATAACTTGATTCTAAATGATGCCAAGTAACGGATAAACCGGAAGAAGCTTCTTTGAAAAATTGCTGATTCAGAGATTCCTCCATCGTTGGATGGCTGATGATGATAAGTGTACGCATCCCTTCTCCTCCTTTTTTAGTCTTCGTTTTACAGTGTAGCATAACCGCCACAAGTTTCTTTTGCCGATGCTTGTCCTTTTGTCCAAGCAAATTAGGTCGTCCAAGAGACTGCAGTTTGTTTTTCCAACTGTTTTTTCAAAGTATCCAAAGCAATATTCTTGAAATTTTCGTTTTTCATCCGTTTACGATAGTTCGTAGCCGTTTCTCCGGTACTTTTTTTGAACATTCGGCTAAATACGACTAGACTATTGAACCCTACTTGATAGGCAATGCTTTCCACGGATTCATCCGTCAGGGAAAGAAGAAACGCCCCTCGATTAATCCGTACCCCGATCAAATATTCCTTGATACTGGTACCCATATGATTTTTGAATACTCGTGACAAGTGACTCCGGTTGACAGCTAAATGCTGGGCAATTTCCTCAACAGATAAATTTTCCGCATAATGTGCCTCGATGTATTTGACTGTCTCAACAGCTAAGGAGGAATGAACTTTTTGTACGCCACCGCTGATCTTTCCGCCGTCTTTTAAAAGGACTGATAAAAAACGGTAGGTTAGTGCTGTTAACTGTAATTCATTTTCCAAGGTTTCTTCCGTATCTTTCATGCATTCTAAAATAATGTCGATATATTTTTGTATATCGGAAGAGACCATCGTGTACTGGTCTTCTCTGAAAAGCGACTGCCGGATGATTTCTTCTGCCGCATGTCCACCGAAAGAAAGCCAGCAATACATCCATGGATCTTCTCCATCTGATAAGTAAAATGTCGAGTCTCCTGGACGAATCAAGAATAGATCTCCTTTTTTCAATTGAAACTGTTGATTTTTCACATGATAAGATCCTTTGCCTTCCATCACGACGTGTAAGATGTAATCATTGCGAATAGCAGGACCAAAAGAATGAAACGGCATCGTTTTAGAGAAGCCGCAAAAATCAAAATACAATTCTTTTTCTACTTGTTGATGTTCCTTTTTTAAAAAAATCGATTGCTCCATTTCTTCCCCTCCTTACTTCTTTAGTATAATGCAACAAAAAGTTAAATAAAAGTCACAGAAATATATTAAAAAGGAAGCGATTTCTTGTTAAGTTTAAGTCATTAAAAGATCTTTGTTATTCGTTGTAACCGGTTTACTTAGTATTATATATTGAACAGGAGAGGAATACAGATTATGAAAAGCAAAATGATCCAACGTATGTCCTACGCTTTAGGCGCTTTTGGACACGACACATTCTATGTTACATTAAGCACTTATTTTATGGTATTCGTGACAAGCCAGATGTTTGCAGGAACAGATAAGGCAACGAATGCAAAAATGATTGCTACAGTTACAAGCTTAGTTGTAGGTATTCGCTTAGTTGAAATTATTTTTGATCCTTTAATTGGTGGCGTTATTGATAATACCCGTACAAAATATGGCAAATTCAAACCATGGTTAGTTATCGGTGGTATTGTTAGTTCTGTACTCTTGGTAGCAATCTTTACCAATTTCTTTGGCTTAGCTACTCATAATACGACTTTATTTATCATATTATTTGCAATCGTTTTCATCTTGTTGGATAGTTTTTATTCATTCAAGGATATCGCTTTTTGGTCAATGATTCCTGCTTTGAGCACGGAAACAAAGGAACGTGAAAAATTTGCTACGTTTGCTCGTTTCGGCTCTTCTCTAGGTGCAAATGGTACTACACTAGTCGTTGTCCCTATCGTTACTTTCTTTACCTATCTTGTTACTCATAAACATATTGAAGGCGCTTCAGGTTGGTTCTGGTTCGGTGTGATTGCCGCTGTTATTTCAGGCGGTACTGCGATTATCACTGCCTTGGGAACAAAAGAAGTCGATACTGCGATCCGTCAACAAAATGAAAAAGCCGGAATCAAAGATGTGTTCAAAGCAGTTGCTCAAAACGATCAATTGATGTGGCTTGCCCTTGCTTATATCGCTTATGCGATTGCTAATGTAGCAACGACTGCCGTATTGTTCTACTTCTTCAAATATGTACTTGGCCAACCAACTGAATTTTGGATTGTTGGTCTAGTTGCTGCCTTACTTGGTTTAATAGCTGTCCCATTATTCCCAATGCTTACACGCGTCATCTCTCGTCGCTATGTTTACCTTGGCGGGATTGCAATGATGATTTCTTCCTACTTTTTCTTTACGATCGCAGGTTCAAGTTTGCCAATCGTTATCATCGGGTTAGTATTGTTCTACTTCCCTCAACAATTGATTTTCTTATCCGCTTTGATGACAATCACAGACTCTGTTGAATATGGCCAATGGAAAAATGGTATCCGTAATGAAGCCGTTACTCTCTCTATTCGTCCTTTACTAGATAAAATCGCTGGTGCTTTGTCTAACGGGATCGTAGGGTTTGTCGCTATCGCTTCTGGGATGACTGGTAATGCTACTGCTGCTGATATCACTGCTCATGGCGTAACGACTTTCAAAGCTTATGCATTCTATGCTCCTGCTGCTTTGATGATTTTCTCCGCTATTATTTTTGCTTGGAAGATTACATTGACAGAGAAAAAACATGCACAAATCGTTGAGGAATTAGAAAACAAATTGGCTCCAGCTGATACAATGGAAGATGAACTTCACGATGCAGTAGTTCCTTCACATTAAGAAAGGATCTTGAAAATGAAGATTACAGAAAAAGATTTCGGCCAAGGTTATCATTTGATAACCTTGGAGAATAAAAACAAGCTAGTACTTTCTGTCTCTGATTTAGGTGCTAGGATCGTTCGTTTAAAAACAAATGATCAAGAATTAGTTTTGGGATTTGACACCGCTGAAGAATATATCGAAAAAGACCCGTATATCGGCGCATCTATCGGTCGCACCGCAGGGAGGATCGAAAATGGCCGCTTTTCTCTCAATGAAAAAACTTACCAACTAGCTATAGATCCAAAAACTGGGCATAATCTGCATGGTGGTTCTCCTGGATTTGAATTAAAAAAATGGTCTTATGTCATTTTGAATGGCGAAAATGAAGCTTCTGTCATTTTTACTACTACAAGTCCCGACGGAGAACATGGTTTTCCAGGTACATTGGATGTGGAAGTCCGTTATACTTTGACACAAGATAATATCTGGCGGGTGACCACTCGCGGCATCAGCGATCAAGATACTTTATTCAATCCGACAAATCATGTCTACTTCAACTTGACGGGAGATGCTTCTCAAGCGATCGATCAACATGAGCTTTGGCTCAATAGTGAAGCTTACGCTCCTTTACGAGCAGACAGTATTCCTATAGGAGTAAAAGAAAATACTGCAGGAAATGCTTTCGATTTTCAAACGCCTAAAAAACTAGCGTCCGTTTTTGCTAGTGATTTGGATCAAAAAGAACTCGTTGACGGAATCGATCATCCATTTTTCTTAAAAGAATCTGGCTTGGATAAAGAAGCCGCTCGCTTGACTAGTCCGGATAAAAAAATCCAAGTAGATATCGCTACAGATGCTTCTAGTATGGTTATTTTCACTGCAAATTTCGGTCCAGAAACACCAGAAATGCGTGGTCGAAAACTGGCACATCACGGCGGCATCACATTTGAGACTCAAACAGCTCCAGGGGCAGAGCGCTTCTCAGCATTTGGTTCGATTCATTTAAAAGCCGGATCAACATTTGAAACAGTGACAGAATTCAAAATCAAAACAAGAGAGGAATAACTCATCATGGAAATCAAAAGAAGCTTAAACACAAAATTTGCCGAAACATTCGGCCCTAAAAAAACGACACAATACTTCTCGCCAGGTCGCATCAATTTGATTGGTGAGCACACAGATTACAATGGCGGTCATGTCTTCCCTGCTTCTATCACCTATGGAACGCAAGGTGTCGCCGCACCTAGAGACGATAATAAAATATTAGTTTATTCCACAAACTTTGATGATATCGGTGTCATCAGTTTTACTTTAGACGAGCTAGAATATGATAAAAAAGCAAATTGGGCAAATTACGTAAAAGGAATGGTCCTTAAATTAAAAGAAGCTGGACACCCAATTGATCATGGATTTGAGTTGTTGGTGGAAGGAACAATCCCTAACGGTGCAGGACTTTCCAGTAGCGCTTCATTAGAATTATTGGTAGGTGTTGTATTAGAAGATCTGTTTGATTTAAAAACAGATCGTTTGGAACTAGTCCAAACGGGTAAAAAAGTAGAAAATGAATTCATCGGTGTCAATTCAGGTATCATGGATCAGTTTGCCATCGGCTTCGGTGAGCTAGATCATGCGATTTTGTTAGATACAAATACGCTGAAATATGAAATGGTCCCAGTGAAACTAGATGGTTATGCAATCGTCATCATGAATACGAATAAACGTCGGGAATTGGCAGATTCAAAATACAATGAACGCCGCAGCGAATGCGAAGAAGCCTTGGCACGTCTGCAAAAAACTTTGCCTATCTCTTCTTTAGGAGACTTAGATGAAGAAGAATTTGAATCAACTATTGACCAAATCGGTGATGATACATTGATACGCAGAGCTCGTCATGCTGTTTATGAAAATCAACGTACTTTGAAAGCAAAAGCTGAATTAGAAGCTGGAAACTTGGAAGCATTTGGACAACTGCTAAATGATTCTCACCACTCTCTTCGCTATGATTATGAAGTGACTGGGATCGAGTTAGATACACTAGTGGACGCTGCTCAAAAACAAGAAGGTGTCTTAGGTGCACGAATGACAGGAGCTGGATTTGGCGGCTGTGCGATTGCTCTTGTCAAAGAAGAAAATATACCTGCCTTCAAAAACAATGTCTATGATGAATATATGAAAGTTGTCGGCTATGCTCCAGAATTTTATGTTGCACACATTGGAAATGGGACAACAAAGATTGATCCAGAAGCCGTTCATGTTTGATAGAAAAATCAATGAACACAGCTAAATAAACAAATACAAATAACCTCTCAGCAATTTTCAAACATGAGCAAAAGGCTCACATTTGAAAATTGCTGTTTTTTATTGACACAAAAAGGGAACGTGTGTTCTAATTATGTAGAAGAGGTGATTGTTATGTGGGCGAATCAAAATCCAGTATTTGTTTATGAAAAAGAACCTTCACGAGATATTTTATGTATTGACTGCAAATCTTTTTACGCCTCCGTAGAGTGCGTGGAAAAGGATCTTGATCCCCTTACAACTAAATTAGTAGTAATGTCCTATCCGTCTGATTCGACAGAAACACGGGGTAGCGGATTAATCTTGGCTTCCAGTCCTGCAGCAAAAAAAGCGTACGGCATCACCAATATCAGTCGTGCCAGAGATTTACCCTTCCCCTATCCAAGTGATTTATATATTGTTGCTCCAAGGATGGCCTATTATATGGAAAAAAACAGAGAAATCAATACTATCTATAAAAAATATGCAGATGAAGCGAACCATCATGTCTATTCCGTTGATGAAAGCTTCCTTGATGTAACAAATAGCATGGCACTCTTTGGTAAAACGAATGCGTACGACATGGCTAAACTGATCCATAAAGATGTATTTGAACAGACCGGAATCTACACGACTATAGGAATCGGCGATAACCCACTACTTGCTAAACTAGCCTTAGATAATGGCTCAAAAGACGGAAAACAAATGATTGCTGAATGGCGTTATGAAGATGTCCCAGAAAAGTTATGGACAATCTCAGATATCACTGACTTTTGGGGAATCGGCAAACGAACAGCAAAACGACTGAAACAAATGGGTATACATTCGGTTTATGATTTAGCTCACGCGGATTATTATCACTTGAAAAGCACGTTAGGGATCATCGGTACTCAGCTTTATGCCCATGCTTGGGGAATCGATCGAAGTTTTTTAGGGCAAGAATATATACCGAAATCAAAAAGTATCGGAAATAGTCAAATTCTAGATAGAGATTATACGAGGCAAGAAGAAATCGAGATTGTTATCAAAGAAATGGCCGATCAAGTCGGTACCCGCTTGAGACGATCTGCAGCAAAAGCACAAGTAGTCAGCTTATGGGTAGGATACTCCTTAGGTTATCTTGATCCAAATGGTAAGACCGGTTTTCACCAGCAAATAAAAATCGAAGCGACAAATGCTAGCAGAGATCTAGCAGAGGCTTTATTGACCATTTTCCACCAGCATTACCGCTGTCAGGATATTCGGCGTATAGGTGTGAACTGTTCCAACCTCGTATACGCGACAGGTTTACAGCTTAACCTTTTTGAAGATCCTGAGAAGCAGATAAATGAAGCGAAAGTTGATTTTGTAGTCGATACGATCAGAAAAAAATACGGCTTTAAATCAATCATCCATGCGCATAGTCTCTTGCAAGGAGGACGCGCCATCGCACGTAGCTCTCTCGTTGGTGGGCATGCAGGTGGGATGAGTGGATTAGAAGGTGGAAAAGATGAGACGGACAGCAAAAAAATTCATTGACTATAACGAGTATCGAGATCGTCCATTTGGATTAAAATGGGGAACCGCTTTTGCGATGGAAGAACTAGTCAACGGTATCAAAAAAAATGAAGAAGAAGCACGCAAACAACCTATCCCTAAACAACAAATGACATTACAAGAAATCGATAGTATACTGACAGAAGCTTTTTTATCTCGTAAAGCAGTAATCATCCAGCTCAATTTAACAGATGAATTTGGAAGACTCTTAGATGAGGTTGAAGGTCATTTCATTGGTGAAGCCTATGAAGATTATTTTATGATCGACCATCAGCCGATAGTTTGGGAAGACGTACGGCATATTGAGTTAAAAGAAACAAAAAAATGGTTTGTGACATGAGAGGCTGTTCAATCAGCGTTTTGATCTTATTATTAGCTGATTGAACATCGTTTAGTGGAGATTGCGAAAAAGTCGCTTAGTTTTGAGTATCAAGTCAAAGAGCTGATTTCACAACCTCTCTCTATCCATCTATCCGGTAAGATTCATGCATCACGTCTTCTTTGTTTAGTACGTAGAACCCTTTTTCTTCTGACCATTCGACATAAATCAGCTGTTTTACGTCTGCATAGCCTTCTTTCTTTAAATTCTCCAGAAGCCACGATTCATCTAGTTGATTGGATTGAAGTACTTTATGCTGGATTTGTCCTTCATCCACTAGCAGGATCGACAAAGCTTTGTCATCATCTGATTTTTTCAATACACTCATTTGACCGGCATTCTCTAGGATAACATGTTTGGCATTTTCAAGAGAAAAGCATTCCTGCTGTCTTAAGATTGCTCGCAATTGCTCCATCTCGATATGGTTATTTGCCAACTCTGTCATGTTGATGACGCCGTCTTTGATTAAAACAGAGGGCTCGCCTTTAACCCAGCGATTGACTTTTTCATTTTTTTGGACGATACGTTCGATACCATAAATCATTACTGCCCAAAGCGCAATGGCAAATAGGACATGGCCTACATGGACATTGTCATCATAGGTTGATTCTTCTAAGATCCCCCCTAAAACAAGCGTATAGACTAAATCAAATGGTGTGATTTCCGACATGGATTTCTTCCCAAGCAAACGCACCACTAATAACAAGCCGATCAATCCGAATACCAGTTTCATTGTGATTGAAAAAACCATTCTTTCTCCCCCTAACTATCTGTTAATTAAATTATATATGCTTTCTCTCAAACACGCATGGAATATACAAGGAAGAAATGCATCCTTTCACTAAAAAAAGGACTGTGACACGAGTCGTGTCACAGTTCCTTATTCCGAACAAAGGGTGTTCCAGAAGTAGCTTCTTCGAAAAATAAGCGAAATTTCACAAAAATTTGAGAAGCAATTTTCGTAAATTCCTTCTTATTTCTTGAAGCTGACCACTTCTGTCACAACCTCTTTTCAAATATTTCGTTTCCTTATTCTACAAATGGTTCTTCTCCTAGTGCTTGTTGAGCGGCTAGATTCAACATGCTCCATTGTCGGTCAAAACCTGGTTGGAAGAAGAAGTCGGCTTCTGCCAGTTCTTCTAAAGTCAGTTTATTTTGGATCGCTAGTGCCAACACATTTCCTTGACCTGTAACATCATAGGTAGATAATACTGCTCCTCCTAGCAATTGATGGGTCATTGGATCTGAGAATAATTGGATGGACACTTTTGGATTTCCTTGTTCTTCTGGTACATATTTTGGTCGTAACGTATCTTCATAATAAGACACTCGTACATCTACTCCTGCTTTTGCTGCAGTGAAGCTATTCAATCCGCTTGCTGCAAAATGGTAGTCGAAGACACTTAATGCGGAGGAACCTACGACTCCGCCGAACGGTTTATTTGGTACTTCTTCAAAAAGATGTTTTACTACATAACGTGCTTCTCTACGTGCAACAGTCGCTAAAGCAATCGGCATTTTTTTGCGTGCTGGGATAGAATAAGCAAGTGTAGCATCTCCTACTGCATACACATCTGGAAGATTTGTTTGCAAGTATTCATTCGTTTGGATCCAGCCACGTTCATCTAAGTCGACGATCCCTTTTAACCATTCAGTATTTGCCTTCACACCAGCAGCTTGGATGACTAGATCTGCTGGGATTTCTTTTTCACTTGTTTTGATTGCTTCCACTTTTCCGTTTCCGGTAAAGGCTTCGATTTTGACGTTTGTCAAAACTTCAATACCGTTTTCATTTAGGTGTTGTTCTAAAATGTCTGTCATCTCAGCATCTAAATATGTGCCTAAGGGTCTGTCGATCACATCAAGCAAGACGACTTCTTTCCCAGCTTTTCGGCTTGCTTCTGCTGCTTCGATCCCAATGTAACCAGCACCTACGACAGCGATTTTTTTAATAGCCGGATCATTTAATTTTTCTTTGAGTTTGGTTGCCCAATTGTATCCACGCATCAAGTAGACATTTTCTAAATCTGCCCCTGGTACTGGCAAATTGTTTGGTTTGACACCAGAACTCAAGATCAATTTATCATAAGGATATTCTTTTGTTTCGTTATCTGATGCGCTAGTAACCGTTACTGTTTTTTTATCTGCATCGATCGTTTTTACTTCGTGATTATTTAAAATATGAACATTGGATTGCGGAAAGTTTTCTGGTCTGAAATTACGTACATCATTTACATCTGTTACCTTGTCTTCTAGATACAGCTCCATACCGCATGACATGAAGGAAACATAGTCTCCTGCTTCAAATAGCGTGATATCTACATTTTCACCGTATCGTGTCAATAGTTCCAAGATCGATTGATGCCCTCCATGAGATGCACCTACAATGACAACTTTGATTTTTTCCATTGATGAAACCTCCTTGAATATTCTTTTAAAATCATTCTAAACAATTTAAACTTAACATTACATCAGTTATGAATCAAAAGAAACGCGTTCATTTGAACCAAATTTAAAAAACAATCGGCAATTTGCAGAATATACCGCAAAGATGCCGATTGTTTTTTGAGAAAATTCATGAATCACTGTTCTGTTAAAAAGTCTTTGATCCGTTTGCACGCTTCATGTAAGTTTTCCATACTGCTAGCATAAGAAATTCGTATATAGCCTTCTCCTTCTGGGCCAAATGCAATGCCAGGGATACACGCAACTTTTGCCTGTTCCGCTAAGTCTACACAAAACTGCCAAGAGTCGGTTTGAATGACAACTGGGAGTTTGCAAAATAAATAAAATGCACCGTTTGGCTGAGTCACTTCAAATCCTAAAGGCGCCAATTGCTGGACCAGATAGTCTCTTCGTGTTTGATATTGCTCTTTCATGTTCTCGCTATCTTTTACTCCATTTATTAGCGCTTCAGCCGCAGCTTTTTGCGACATCGTTGTAGCCGCAGTCACCAGATATTGATGGACTTTAATTAGTTCGTCAATAAGGGCTTTTTGAGCAAAAATAAACCCCACTCGCCAACCAGTCATCGCATGTGACTTGGATAGCCCGCTTATCACGATTGTTTGTTCCGGAAGATAAGAAGCTATGGACATATGCGTTCCAGTGTAAGTCAATTCAGCATATACTTCATCACTTATAACAAATACCGGATATTTTTTTAAAACTTCAGCGATTGCCTCCAACTGGCTTGCAGACAATGTCGTCCCAGTTGGATTGTTAGGATAATTTAAAATGACTGCTTTGATAGCTGATCCATATTGTTCAAATGCTCGTTCAAATTGTTCCGGCTGACAGACAAACCCTGTGTCAGAAGTATCTATCGGGATCAATTCAGCACCAGCTAGTTCCACTAATGGCTGATATCCTGAATAAGCAGGCGCTGGAATAAGAACCTTGTCTCCTTCTTCTAAAACAGATAACAATGCAGAGGCAATCGCTTCCGTTGCACCAACCGTCGTCAAAACTTCCGTTTGCGGATCATAAGTTAATCCATAACGCTGCTGCTGAAACATACAAGCAGCTTCCCGCAGTTCCTCCAGTCCTCTCATTCCGGTATAGTGAGAAAAGTCTTCTTCAATCGCTGCTATTCCGGCTTGTTTGACATGTTCGGGAGTCGGAAAATCCGGTTCTCCCAAGGTGAGCTTGATCACATCTGGTATCGACGATATTTGCTGATCGAATTGCCGTATTTTAGATACTTCTATTCTAGAAAGCCTAGGATTAAATTGATTGGATAAATTCATCATTATTTACTCGCTCCTCTTTTGAACTGCTGTCGATTTCTTCAAGAAGATTTTCTGTAAAAAGAATCGTTTTGTACCATTCTACACCATTTTCTAAAACATCCATATCAAAATCGAACGTCGGATCATGTAAAGCAGGGGTATCACCGACACCTAAAAAGAAAAATACACATGGATATTGTTGCGTATATATGCCAAAATCTTCGGCTTGAAGAACTGGATCCTCTAATTCATGTAGTTTGTTTGAATCCGACAATGCTGCGTATAAGCCTCTATGATTGATTACAGCTGGATAGCCGTCATTATAGCGGAAAGAAATAGTAGCTGCAGAGTGAAACTGTTCTGCTAAATGAGCTAATCCCCTCTTCAAATAATTTTGCATATCTGAACTGTAAGAACGGATACTTCCGGATACAATAACTTCTCCAGCTAAAACATTCCGGATCGTTCCACCTTGGATTTGACCAAATTTCATTAGATGATTCCACTCTGCCGGTAATTGCCGATCAAAATCATAAACATTCTTCAAAAATCGTACAGCTGCCTCCAGACTATCTATTCCTTTTTCACTAGAAGCAATATGCGCGGACTGGCCCTTGATGATGATGTCTGTTTCACTGCTTTGTGCCATCAAAGGTCCTGGTCGAGAAAAAACTTCTCCTTTCGCTAGTCCAGGCCATAGATGAAAGCCAAATATTGCTTGTACTTCATATTTATCTAACAATCCTGACTGAATAACACTTTGTGCGCCGCCGGAAATTTCTTCTGATGGCTGATAGATCAGTACTACATTATAAATAAGCTCCTCGATGTGTTCAGTTATAAAGTCGGTCAACCCTAAAAGCATCGCCATATGTCCGTCATGACCACATGCATGCATGTACCCTTCATGCTTAGAAGCAAAAGAGAGATTTGTTTCTTCTTTGACTGGCAGTGCATCGATATCTGTTCGAAAAGCAATCGTTTCTTCTTGTTGATTATCAAAATAAAGAAGCAGTCCTGTTTCGCCGATTTCATGGATAACGGCTCCACTATTTTTTACTTGTTCATATAAATATTTTTTTGTTTTGAATTCATGAAATCCGATTTCAGGAATTTGATGGAGTGCCATTCGATATTCTTTCAGCATCCGTATTCACCATCCCTTCATAGATACCCTTCACTACGGTTTCATACTGATCATTCGGTACACCGATGATTAGATTCAACTCCTGTGCTCCTTGTGATAAGATCGATGTGCGAATTTCTAATTTATTCAATATCGATAACACTTTTCCAGATAAACCGATCAATTCTTTATGCGGTCCGCCAACGACAGAGATCAAAGCTAAGTCTTCGATCACGACGATTTCTTCCACGCCAAGTGTTTCTTTTAATTCTTTTGTGATGAGAAATAATTTATCGGCAATCGCTTCTGCTGAGACGATCACTCCGATATTGTCGATCCCTGAAGGAATATGTTCGATTGATATCTCATGTTTAGCAAAAATGCTCATTGCTTTCCAGATAAACCCGATTTCATCGGACATATGACGTTTGAATAAAGTGATCGAAAGAAAATCCTTGCGTCCAGCTATTCCTGTCAGTCCATTTTCCTTTTCCACTTCGTGATTCGATATTTTTGTTCCTTGAGCGAAAGGATCATTGGTATTTTTTATTTGGATGGGGATATCCGCCTCTTGAACTGGGAAAACAGCTGCTTCATGAAGAACATTAGCCCCCATATAAGCCATCTCTCTCAGTTCTCTAAAAGAGATTTCCTCGATGATTTTAGGATGATCGATGATTCGCGGATCAGCCATCATGATTCCTGAAACATCTGTCCAATTCTCATAACTCGCCGCTTGTAGCATCTTCGCCAGTAACGCGCCAGTAATGTCGCTTCCCCCACGTCCCAATAATTTTTCTTTGCCTGCAGGGTTTGCCCCGTAAAATCCTGGAACAACCATTTTCGGATATCTTTTAAATGCTTTTGTGATTTCCTGTGCTGTTTTTTCCTCATCGATTTTTCCATCATAGTCAAAGAACAGCAGGTCCTTTGCATCAATGAACTGGTAACCAAGATACTCAGCCATCAGTCGAGCAGTCAGATATTCACCTCTGCTTACTAAATAATCTTCAGTTATCTTTTCATCTTCCAGTTGTTTTTGTATGCGTGCCAGTTCCTCTTCCATAGGTAACTGCAGGTCAAGAAGGTCTCTTACTTGAATGAAACGTTCACAGATCCTTTCCCAAAGGGGTGTCCAATCAACATGATGCTGAAGGTAGGCATAAATCAAATAAAGTAAGTCTGTTACTTTGTCATCATCTGATGTACGTTTGCCTAAAGCAGAAACAACGATCACTTGACGATTGGGATCTGAAAGAACAATTGTACGGACTTTTTTGAATTGTTCTTCATGAGACATCGATGTTCCGCCGAATTTTGCTATTTTCAGCGTATTACTCATCTTGCCACCTCCGCTATTTTCTGCATTAAAGCTGCAGCAATCTGTACGGCATTCGCAGCGGCTCCTTTGCGTATGTTATCGGCAGTTGTATAGAACAACAGTCCGTTCTCTAAAGAGGTGTCTTTTCTGATCCTCCCAGCATAAACCGTATCTGTTCCTCTAGCAAGAATGCTCGTTGGATATTTATGTGCTGCTAGATCATCTTCTAATTGGATTCCTGGAAACTGACTGAGACACTCTTTAACTTCTTCAATCGTAAACTCTTTTTGCAACTGAACGGCCACCGAGACTCCGTGTCCATTCTCGATTGGCACACGTACACAGGTTGCTGATACTGGCAAATCAGGCTGATGCAGAATCTTACGGGTCTCATTTATCATTTTCTGTTCTTCTTTGGTATAGCCGTTTTCCAAAGGCTGATCGATTTCTGGAATCACTGTTTGACTAATATTATAAGGATACAAAGCTGGTTCCTCGTCATTTTGCGTGCGGTAAAGATCTTGGATACCTTTCTGTCCAGAACCAGAAACTGCTTGATAGGTCGAATAATTGACTCGTTGGATTCCAAAGGCTTCTTGTAAAGCTTTAAGCGGTAGTACCGCTTGAATGGTTGAACAATTTGGATTCGCAATCAGCCGATTCAATGTATAGTCTTCAAGATTGACCTCTGGAACGATCAATGGAATATCCGAATCTTCTCGCCATGCCGAGGAATTATCTATAACAAATAATCCTTGACTTCTTGCGATTGGCGCAAACTCTTTGGATACAGAAGCACCTGCAGAAAATAGCGCTAAATCATATCCTTCAAATGAAGTTTCTGTCAATTCCTGTACAGTGTGTTTCTTCCCCTTGAATACACAAACTTTGCCAGCTGAACGTTTTGACGCTAATAATTTCAATCGTCCTACTAGAAAATCATATTCTTCTAACACTTTGAGCATCGTTTGTCCGACTAATCCGGTTGCCCCCACAATACAGGTATCTATTTCGCGCATTTTTCTCCATCTCCTCTATAATTCGCGTAACGCAGCAATCAATGCTGTATTTTCTTTTGTCTGATCATCACTTATTTTCAAGACACGTGCAGGTATTCCACCGACAACAGTGCCTGCTGCCACATCTTCTAAAACCACTGCTCCTGCTGCCACGACTGCATCTTTTCCGATATGGACACCTTCAACAATCACTGCATTCGCACCTACCAGCACGCCATCTTCTACGATAACCGGTTTAGCCGATGCGGGTTCGATTACACCTGCTAAGACAGCTCCTGCACCAATATGGCAGTTTTTGCCCACTGTCGCTCGTCCACCTAAGACAGCACCCATATCAATCATCGTGTTTTCACCGATTACTGCACCGATATTGATAATCGCTCCCATCATGATCACGGCATTGTTGCCGATGGACACTTGATCTCTGATAATAGCACCTGGTTCGATACGGGCATTGATTTTTTTGATATCCAGCAAAGGAACTGCACTGTATCTTGCAGCAGTTTCGATTTCGATTTCAATGATTTTTTCCGCTTCAGCTTCTAAAACCGGAGCAATCGACTCATAGTCACCAAAAACAACGAAGCTGTTTCCTTCACCAAAAACTTTGCTGTCTTTAAATTTGATTGGCTCGGTTACATTCAGATAGACTTTCACAGGCGTCTTTTTAGATGCCGTTTGGATGTAGCGGATGATTTCTTGAGCTTCCACGTTTCTTACACCCCTTTATCCATTAATAAATCTTCTAATTTGTAATAACCTGGTGGCTGATTTTTCAACCAGTCCGCTGCTTCTACTGCACCTGCAGCAAAGATTCGATTAGAAAAAGATTCATGTTTGACCGTAAATACTTCATCGGGAGCTGCAAACATTACCTCATGTTCACCAGGTAAAGAACCTGCACGAATACTGTGTACACCAATTTGATTTTCTTCTCTTTTTTGTCCTTGCCAGTTGTATACAGGCTGAAGCTTTTGTACTTCTTGGATTGTTTGAAGCAGCATATTCGCGGTACCAGATGGTGCATCTTTTTTACGACTATGATGTTTTTCAATCAGTTCGATCTGCCAGCCTTGCAACATTGCAGCTGCTTGCTTGATCAGTTGGTTCATCACCATGATGCCTAACGAAAAATTAGCACTATACATCACGGGTACCTGCTTGGCATGTTCTTCCATTTCTTGGAGCTGTGATTGTGTATAACCTGTCGTGCCAATGACTAACGGAAGTTGATAAGACAAGCTATACGAAAGGATCATCTCTAAATTATCTGGATGAGAAAAATCAATAAGCAGTTCTGGCAGTTCCGTAAAAGCAAGCGTAGTTGCTTCTTTAGGTGCCGTCCGTAAAAGAAGGACCGTATCTCCTCTTTCTTGTGCAACTTCTTCGACTCTATTCCCCATCTGTCCACTGCCAATCAGTCCGATTTTCATTTTTCAACCGTCCTTTCTCTTAGCAAAAGCTGAGCTAATTGTTTCTTTTTCTCTTCCGAAAGGGACACTAAAGGCAGGCGTAGAGGTCCTGAAGGTAAATTTAATAATGACATAGCTGCTTTGACAGGAATAGGATTGGTCTCACTGAACAAGGCATGGATCAGCTCAAGTGCATTTAATTGTTTTTCTTTTGCTTGCTGCCATCTTCCCTCCATCGTATCTTTTACTAACTCATGGACTATTGTAGGCTGGATATTTGCCCATACACTGATTACACCGCTCCCTCCTACACTCATTACTGGCAGGATCAAATCATCATTTCCGCTGTAAAGGCTGAATTTTTCGCTAATCAATCGAGCGGCATCCATCACATAAGCCATATCTCCTGAGGCTTCTTTCAAACCAATGATATTAGGATGTTCTGCTAAATCTACTAGTACATGGATTGGAATCGACATGCCTGTTCTAGAAGGGACATTATATAAAATAAGCGGAATTGGTGAAGCTTCTGCAATTGCTGTGAAATGAGCAGCTAATCCTGCATCACTTGTTTTGTTGTAGTAAGGAGTGATGACCAAAAGTGCATCTGCGCCCAAAGAAGCAAAATGCTTCGCTTTTTCAATCGTTTCTTTCGTATTATTCGTTCCAGCTCCTGCAATCACCGGCACACGGCTAGCCACTTTCTTTACTGTCAGTTGAAGGATCTTCTCCTCCTCAGATTGTGTGAGTGTAGAAGATTCTCCTGTTGTACCCAAAACTAATAATCCGTCTGTTTGTTCATCTAAATGGAATTGGATCAATTTTTCCAAACCAGCATAATCTACTGATCCCTCTTCATTCATCGGCGTGATTAGCGCCACGATCGAACCTTTTATCATCTTCATTCCTCCAATATTCTTGTCCATTCATGAACTGCTGGACCAGCCATTTGTATCGTATCCTCACCAGAGATCATCAAGTCTCCTTGTTCCAAGTGAACGACTACCTGATCTGCTGAAATCTTCCCAGTTTCCTTCGCAACCGCATAAGAGGCACAGCAACCTGTACCGCAAGCAAGTGTCCACCCTACTCCTCTTTCATAGGTACGGACGGTCAATTCTTGTTCATTGACTACTTCTACAAAGTTGACATTGGTTTTTTCTTTGAATAAAGGATGATGACAGATCAGTTCGCCTCTTTTTTTCCAGATTTCCTCACGCGCATTTTCAACAAAAACAACGGTATGGATCGTCCCTAAAAATAAACTAGTGATCGTTACTTTTTCGCCACCAATCTCTATTTCCTGGTTTTTTATTGGATAAGATTGTGCAGCTTTGATTTTTTCTGGAGAATCATCTGGCACTCCCATATCTACGCTGCAATAAAAAGGTGAGGGATCCAACACCGTAATTTTTCTTGTGCCTGCTAACGTCTCTACGTTGAATTCCTGTTCATCCATCCTATTTTGATCATTCACATATCGAGCAAAACAGCGAATACCATTTCCGCACATAGGGGCACGGCTACCATCTTTGTTGTAATAGATCATTTCCAACGGATCGGTTTTTACGGCGATCAATCCGTCTGTGTCATATTTTTCTTTTGCGCATAAAGAAGCGGCTAATTGACTATAATCCGTATCCTCTGTGTAATCTAATAAGATAAAATCATTTCCACAGCCATTATATTTATGAAGGATCATAAGAAACTTCCCCCCTTAGTAGATCAGAAAATGCTTGTCTGCGAACAACCAGTCTCGATTGACCATTATTGACAAAAACAACTGCTGGTCGTGTCGCTCGATTGTAGTTGCTGCTCATCGAGTATCCGTAAGCCCCCGTGGAATAAACAGCTAAAAGATCACCTGATTTTGCTTTCGGCAAATAAGTTTCTTTGATTACCACATCTCCTGATTCACACATTTTTCCTGCAATCGTCACTTTTTCTGTTTTTTCTTCCGACAGTTTTTCTGCTAAATCACAATCGTATGCTGCCTGATAAAGAGCTGGGCGGATATTATCTGTCATCCCGCCATCTACAAAGTAATATTTTTTATGTGGTGTCTTTTTGATGAAGCCAATCGTGTATAGTGTTGTACCAGCTTCCCCAACAATACTTCTTCCTGGTTC
The DNA here is from genome assembly GCF_001814285.1 of Enterococcus sp. HMSC076E04. NCBI lineage: Bacteria > Bacillati > Bacillota > Bacilli > Lactobacillales > Enterococcaceae > Enterococcus > Enterococcus sp. HMSC076E04. Next base: position 37,721 of record NZ_KV815625.1, read on the forward strand.
GATCAGTAGTTGACGAATCGTCAGTTTTCGTTTGTCCAAAGCTTCTTCCGTATATTCAATCAGCTTTTTTAGTGCCTCTTCGATTGGGATTGGCTGATCATTTTGTGTATAACGAATCCCGAATCCTCCCCCGAGATTCAAGGAAAGTGGTTGCTCAAAATCGGTTAAGTAACTCGTCAATTTGTCGATTTCAGCTAGCCAAGCAGTAACATCAAAAATTTGTGACCCAATATGGGCATGAAAACCTTCTAACTCTAGATAACTGCTTTCTTTTATCAATTGGAGAGCTTGCTGACACTCTTTACTTTCATAGCTCATGCCGAATTTTGAATCAATATGTGCAGTGACGATATATTCATGAGTATGGGCTTCTACACCGACATTCAACCGAAGCATGACATCGACTTTTTTAGAATAGCGTTGGCTTAATTCTTCTAATAACTCGACTTCCATCAAGTTATCGGCAACAACATGCAACAACTCATTTTCAAGTGCATAGATCAGTTCTTCTGGGGTCTTGTTATTACCATGGAAATAAATAGCATCTCTAGGAAAATCAGCTTGCAAAGCGGTATAGATTTCCCCACCGCTGACAACATCCAGCCCAAATCCATATTCATGGACTAAACGTAGCATCTCAATCGTTTGGAATGCTTTAGAGGCGTAAAGCACTTTTGTATCAAAATGCTTCGATACAAAGCCTCGCTTGAATGACAGCATCGTTTGTCTCATCTTTTCTTCGTCATACACATACAGAGGTGTCTGATACTTTTCTGCTAATGTGCTTGCTGTGACTCCGCCAATTATCAATTCTGCCATTTTTTCATTCCTCTTTTCACATTTTTTCCGTTTTTATTGGAATTTCATTTGATAAAGATTTGAATTTTATTGGAATAATATTATACAAAATTTTCTGAATTGTCTAGTATATTTTGAAACATTTTTTTAAAACAAAAATAAAAATGGGTACAAAAAATAAAATATCCGAACTATCAGAAGAATATTCCTGCATACCAGCAGAGGTTTATCGCTGTTTAGCGATGATAAACCCTTTTTACTTCCATATCGTTCGGATATCTTAAATTTATGAGTTATTTCAACTATTTTCACGGTTCCATGATATTGAAATAGTTGTTTGTATCTGCTTTAAAAAACATGGACCAGTTTCGTGGTTCACCCGAGGAATCAAGCATTTGCTGGAGGAATGTTAATCTTTTTCCTTCATAAATGAGCGTGACCTCCTCTTTGTCTGAAGAAATAGGATAATAAGTCAAAATTCCTTGCCAGTAATCGATGAAATAAGTCGTTGTCAATGAATGGATTTGACCATTTGAAAGTTGCCAATCATCTGTGAACTTTACCATGCCCGTCTGTTGTTTTTTGGTCGAAATAGTATGGATGCTTAAATAATCCAGCAACATTTCTCCATTCATCTGTGCCGATAACTCTGACGAATCAGCCGATTCAATTGAAAACAAGTCCACATCTTCCTTTAATTCCAGTGCTCCAGTCAAGTACTCATTTCGCCAAGCCCCAGATTCCGATTGATACCCCAATTGTGTCAACGATCGTCGGCAAAGCGCTCTTGCTTCTTTATTTTCAGGATCTGCGTAAATGACCAAATTCGTAACTTTTGCCGCCCATTGATAATTTCCTTTTTCATAATCTTCATGTGCTTTTTCTAAGATGGCCTCTGCTCCACCCATGTACTTTACCATTTGTTTCGCTTCCTGTTCAGGAGGAAGCGGATTTAAATTCACCGGATTTGAATCATACCAACCGATATACTTTTGATAAACCGCCTTGCTATTATGAGCAATCGTTCCGTAATATGGTCTTAGATACCACTGGTTTGTCAGCTCTTCTGGCAAAGCGACTTGTTCTGCTAATTCGTTTATGGTATACCCGGCATTGACAGCTTTAAGTGATTCATCATGAATTCCTTTATATAACCGTGCTTGGTCTAGTAAATACCTGTTAATAGCATCTGGTTCCTCCTCAGTGGCGTACCGCGGCCAAGTATGCGCATGGAACAATACTTTTGCTTTTGGTCCATAGCGCCGTTGTGCCTCGATAAGGTATCTTGACCAGCTTTTTCCATCTCGTATCTGTGCCCCTCGCAGAGTATAAAGATTATGCATCGTACAAGTGCAGTTTTCTGCCATCCAAAGCGCTTGATATGCTGGAATATACGTATTCATTTCGGCAGGGGCTTCTGTGCCAGGGGTCAATTGGAAATCCAGATCTAATCCATCGATAGCGATTATTTTATTTTCAGTGATCTCACAAGTAGGAAGCTCAAAACTGATCGTGCCTGTAGATTGTCCTTGTCCAATCCCAACAGATAAGGAACCAAATGGACTTTTTTCTAAGGAAGAGCCATATTGAAAGACTGCTCTTCTTCCCATGGCCTTCCCTACCATAAGGTTCTCAGAAATAGCAGCTTCCGTAAATCCTTCAGGTACATAAATCGGAACAGAAGGATCTACGTTGAAGTCTTTAAACAAACCGCGTATGCCACCAAAATGATCGACATGGGAATGACTGATAATGATTCCTGCAAGATTCCCCTCCACTTCTGGATACCCGTTTTCATTAAACCAGCGATCCGCAAACTCAATCGATGCTCTTGAACATTCGATACTCATCAATGTATCAAAGACAATCCATTTATTGTTTGGAGTAAGAACCAGTGTGAGGTTGGCCATATCAAATCCCCGTAACTGAAAGATTTGCTCAGTGACACGAAAGAGACCCGTTTGATGGTTACATCGCGCATTTTCCCAAAGACTTGGATTCGCACAGTTTGGACATTCCTCTTCTAAAAATGCATAAGCTTTCTGGCTCCATATAACTTTTCCGTCTTGAATAATCTCTAAATGGTTAAAGGGAGCGACACAATTCTGGCTAGCTAACATAAATTCATGATTATCCGCAAAGTTCAATTGTTTTTTTACGTTGCTATTTTCTTTCTGTGTCTCTTTCGTCGTATGCTTCTCCATTATTCAGCCTCCGTTTTCTCTTTTTAAACTAATTTAATTATAATATTATTTTAATATAAAGAGAAAGAACACGCTGTCTTGGTTATACAAGCAGTAGGAAAATAAAAGGAAACATGGCAATTTGAAACTATTTCAAATATTTATAGGCTTCGATAATCTCTTCGTACTTTTCTTTCGCATTTTCTTCTACGGATTTATCTGGATGATACTTCATGACTTTTTGTCGATAGGCATGTTTGATCTCTTCTTTTGTTGCCTGTTCATCTACACCTAAGATCAGCCTAAAATAAGCTTCCAGTTCAAAAGGCTCGTTGATTACTAAAGAAGTTTTTTCGTTGTTCCTATTTTGATCAGATGATTGTTGCGTATGCTCAGAAGTATCTTTCTTTTCATTTTTTTCTTTGAGTAAAAAAGTGAATAAATACGTACACTTACGAAAATACTTATTCAAAGAATGATAAACAACTAAACGGATACCAATTGCTACGAGAGAGACCGGAACTGTCAGCAAAATATTCCAAATCAAAGCTAATTGAAAAATAACATTTAATAAATAAAAAACAGTAACTATCGTCATACATGATCCTATGATCTGCAATGGATAAATACCATAAAATTGTAATAGACTAGACAACAGCAGGTAACTCAGTGGAATGCTTAAAAGAATAAATAATTTTACAGATAGATGCGCTTCTGTAAATCGTTGAAAATAATGGATGATAGGCTGAAAAAATTCCAATAATTCAATATATCGCCCACCTATTTCATTCGGAAGGAACATCGAAAACAAAACAACAATTATGTACAAAGCCACTTCTGGAAATGCAAGCGTTACAATTATTTCCCACAACAAAAAAATCAAAAGATAAAAAAACAGTAATAGGATGAATCCCATAAAGATTCCTCTCTTTCAAAATATTCGACAGATCACATCTTTCAATTAAATTGTATTTCAAAGTGTAAATAAAACAAATACTTTTTTATTTTTCAATCGGCTGATTCTACAAAAAACCTCTTGAAAGGCAGATCGGATGATCCACTTTTCAAGAGGACAAGCTATGTTATTCAACTTCTTATCAATTCGTCAGCTCATTATTTTGACGCACGTTTTACATAAGAACCTTCTGCTGTATTGATTTCCAATAATTCATCTGTTTCGATGAAGTCAGGAACATTGACCACTAAGCCAGTTTCCATTGTCGCTGGTTTACCTGAACCAGTAACTGTTGCACCTTTGATTGAAGGTTGTGTTTCCACGACACGCAACACGACAGTTGTTGGTAATTGAACACCGATAACTTCGCTACCGAAGAATTGGATTTTTACTTCCATGTTTTCTAGAATATATTTCATTTCTTCTTCTACTGTTTCTACAGGAATTTCATATTGTTCATATGTTTCCAAATCCATGAAGAAAGCTGTATCGTCCATCGTGTACAAATATTGCACAGGTTTTGTGTCGATATGTGCTTTTTCAAATTTTTCTTCTGGTCTGAATGTTGTGTCGTATGTTGCGCCTGAACGGACATCTTTCAGTTTCATACGCATAACTGTATTTCCTTTACCAGGTTTATGGTGGCTTGCATCCAGAACTTTAATCAATTTACCGTCTTGAACGAATGTCATACCGGCTCTTAAATCACTTGCTGAGATCATTATTTTTGCTCCTTCTTTTCTTTATCATAATCAACTTTATTGTATCAGACAACCGGTCAGAAAACTAGAGTATTCTCTATCTTTTAAGGTTTCATGACTATTTGTCAAAAAAAAATAAACACGGGTAAACGATACTATCGAAAATTTTTTCCTTTCAAGCCTTTGACTTTTATTTTTTTTTTATGCTATCGTTAATAAAAATTTTACTTGGAGGGATACACATGACAGTCAGCAACCAAAAACAATTGAATCGTTGCTGTTGTATGGTGCGTAAAAGCAGCATACTATTTGTCATGTCTATTAATTGCCCTTCATAGAATGAGTACCAGATAACTTATCTTTTTGTCTACTCAATTTTTCTCTATGTCTTTCAAGGAGCTGATTTAATAGTCAGCTCCTTTTTTTATTATCTTTTTTAGGAGGTCCATATGATTATCTCGACAATTACAGAAGCTATTGGTTCTACACCGCTTTATCGCTTTGACAATCAGCACTATTCTATGCCTAAAGGTTCTGCTATTTATGCAAAACTGGAATATTTAAATCCAGGAGGAAGTATCAAAGATCGATTGGGCAGTTATTTAATCAAAGAAGGACTTGCCCAAGGAAAAATCAATGAAAAAACGACGATCATCGAGCCGACTGCCGGAAACACAGGGATTGGGATTGCTCTGGCCGCACTCACGCATCAGTTAAGAACGATTTTTGTTGTTCCAGAGAAGTTCAGCTTAGAAAAACAACAATTGATGAAAGCATTGGGAGCAAAGATCATCCATTCTCCTAGTGAGAAAGGAATCGTCGGTGCCATCAGCAAAAGTAAAAAACTTGCAGAAGAGATATCGAACAGCTATCTGCCTCTTCAATTTGAAAATAAAGATAACCCCGCTGCTTACTATCATACGTTAGGGCCGGAAATCTTTCATGAAATCAAAGAAGATATCCATAGTTTTGTGGCGGGGATCGGTAGCGGTGGAACCTTTGCTGGAACTACTACCTTTTTGAAAGAAAAATATCCCGACATTCGAATAATCGGTGTAGAACCAGAGGGCTCTGTGTTAAATGGCGGAGATCCAGCCCCTCATGAAATTGAGGGTATCGGTGTAGAATTCATTCCGCCGTTTCTTTCTCCCCTTTCAATCGATCAGATCGAGACAATCTCTGATATAGAAGGGTTTAACTATACTAGGCAATTAGCACGAGAACAAGGACTATTAGTTGGAAGTTCGAGTGGTGCGGCTTTTGCAGCAGCATTAAGAGAAATTCGTCGTTTACCACCTGGTCATCGTGTCGTTACGATTTTTCCAGACGCAGCAGACCGCTATTTATCAAAAAACATTTACTTATAGGAGGAAAGAAACATGCACATTCAAACAAAATTGATCCACGGAGGCATCAGTGAAGATTCCACAACAGGAGCTGTCAGTGTACCTATTTATCAAACATCCACTTATCGGCAAGATGGAGTCGGTCATCCTAAACAATATGAATATTCAAGATCTGGTAATCCTACTCGTTTTGCATTGGAAGAACTGATTGCTGATTTGGAAGGGGGTGTTCGAGGATTCGCTTTTTCTTCTGGTCTTTCTGGGATTCATGCCGTTTTTTCTCTTTTTGAAGCTGGCGATCATATCTTATTAGGAGATGATGTCTATGGAGGAACATTCCGTCTATTTGACAAGGTTCTTACTAAAAATGGTCTCGAGTACACGATCATAGATACGAGCAATCTTGATAAAATAGAACAATCCATCCAACCCAATACAAAAGCACTTTATCTTGAAACACCTAGCAATCCACTTCTAAAGATTACTGATTTAGAAAAAAGTGCCACTCTGGCTCATCGACATGGATTGATAGTTATTGCTGACAACACATTTGCTACTCCTTATTTTCAAAGACCATTAGATCTTGGTTCTGATATCGTTGTCCACAGCGGCACCAAATATCTAGGCGGACACAGCGATGTAGTAGCTGGTCTAGTGACTACTAGACATAAAGAGCTGGCTGAGCAGATCGGATTTTATCAAAATGCTATCGGTGCCGTTCTTGGTCCTCAAGATAGCTGGTTACTTCAGCGTGGAATCAAGACTCTAAGTGTTCGTATGGAGGAACATCAAAAAAATGCTTTTGCAGTAGCTGATTTTCTTTTCTCTCATCCAGCAGTAGAAAAGGTCTACTATCCAGGATTACCCGATCATGAACTTTATGGAATTGCTAAGCAACAAATGAGTGGCTTTAGCGGAATGGTTTCTTTTACTTTAAAAAATGAAGCAACTGCTATTCCTTTTGTTGAATCTCTCCAACTATTTACTTTAGCAGAAAGTTTAGGTGGCGTAGAAAGTTTAGTAGAAATTCCCTCTGTCATGACTCATGCGTCTATTCCAAAAGAAAAACGTGAAGAGGCTGGCATAAAGGACGGCTTGATCCGTCTTTCTGTAGGAATTGAGTATGGTCAGGATCTCATAAACGATTTAGCTCAGGCATTTGACACAATCAAGAACTAGAAAGTCCGCATAAACGGTTTAGCAGAAAAATCTAAAAAATATTTCAGATTGCTACACCTTGGAAACGATAAGTGTTAGAATCAAGTAGAAAGACGTTTTTGTAAATTTCACTAAATAATTCTTTAGTGGAAAACATCAAAACAAATGAACAAATAGATAGGAGTCTTATAAATGAGAATGAATGTCGAAAGTTTTAATCTTGACCATACGAAAGTCAAAGCACCTTATGTACGTGTAGCCGATCGAAAAACAGGTGCACATGGCGATGTCATCATTAAATACGACGTCCGCTTTAAACAACCAAATAAAGAACACATGGATATGCCAAGTCTGCATTCATTGGAACACTTGACTGCTGAACTAATCCGTAATCATGCAGATTATATCGTAGACTGGTCACCAATGGGATGCCAAACAGGATTTTACTTGACTGTATTGAATCATGAAAGTTACGAAGATATTTTAGATGTTCTGGAAGCAACAATGAAAGATGTCCTTGAAGCTACTGAAGTACCAGCAAGCAATGAAACACAATGCGGCTGGGCTGCTAGCCATACATTAGAAGGTGCACAAGCCTTAGCTCGTGAATTTTTAGCAAAACGCGATGAATGGTCTGAAGTAGAAGCATAGTTTCTAAAAGAACGTAAAGGTGAGAAGCAATAAAGCTATCTTATCTTCGTAGTCGTTTTATTAACTATTTATTGTCTGAAAAGAGTACTAAACGAGAAAACAAATAGCTAGTTTTCAGTTTAGCACTCTTTTTATCATATAATAGAAAGGAGAAAATTTTATGTCTATCTATAATTTTGAAGTTGCTTTAGAAGACGGCACAGTTTATTCATTGGAAAAATATGCCGGCAAACCAATAATCATCGTCAATACTGCAACAAAATGCGGCCTAGCACCGCAATTCGAGCAATTAGAAAAACTTTATCAAACTTATCAGTCACAAGGTTTGGTTATATTAGGCTTTCCTTCGAATCAATTTAAACAAGAACTAGCTTCAGCGACTGAAGCAGCAGAAGTTTGTAAAGCCACTTATGGCGTTACCTTCCCTATGCATCAATTGATTGATGTAAATGGAGAAAATACAGATCCTCTTTTTACTTATCTTAAAAATGAAGCTCCTGGTACGGTCACTAAAGCCATAAAATGGAATTTCACTAAATTTTTGATTGATCGAAATGGAATAGTAATTGAACGATTTGCACCACAAACTTCTCCATTGAAAATGACTACTGCAATTGAATCCGTTCTTTAACTTAATAAAAATAAAAAAAGATGAACTATTTCTAGTTCATCTTTTTACCTTTGCGTGGCGACGTCCTACTCTCACAAG
>NZ_KV815626.1:0-21899 GCF_001814285.1 Enterococcus sp. HMSC076E04
AAGGAGGCAACCGAAGTGACTTCGAAAAATAAAAGCACGGATAAAGCAATGATACTGATAACTAAATAATTTCTTTTCACTATATCTCTTCTTTCTCTTTTTCTCTTCTTAATTACTTACTTGAAAATAACTGTAAAGAATTGAAACTGCTAGTCGCAACTACTTCTCGCCTAATGATCCAGATAATCTTCCGATGCCAAAATCGTTTTTGTCACGGACTTGGGAATGACAAATTCTGGTGTTCCCATATAACCAGGAGCAATTTCATATTGAGAAAAAGTTAGAACTAATTGATGTTCTTTATTCAAATAAAAACTTCGTGTTGGTGTAACAAGTGTTGGTTTTTCTATCGTTCCTTCTTGAATATCTTGTTCAGTCCAATAGTACTTAGACGGATCTTCCTTGACTTGTTCGGCCATTTGCCGCTTGACTTCTTTTGTCAAAACAGATAAATAGGTGTCATCTTTGAATAACAGCGGAAGTGAGAGCTGGACACTGTTTTTCTTGTCGATCGTGTCGTATCTTTTTTCAACGTGGCTATCCGCTGCTGTTTGGGTAATCTGTCTTTCGATCACAAGAAACCGGTCATCGTCTACGATTTTCTGATAATCACCCAGAACTTGGTAATGATCCGTTTCAAGATTTCCGTATTCTTTTTCAGCTTTTTTAAAATCTGCTTGTCCTTCGTGAAAGTATTTTTGGTTTAATCCATGAATCGTTTTGTTTTCTTTCTCATTTTGAGTATGGATCTTCGGTACTTGAATATCTATTTTTTCAGATTGATCAGTAAAACGTTCACCTAAGATCAATTCAATGACTGATCCTAAAATTGGCAAGTCTTCTGCAAAGCTTCGAACTTGACTATTAAAAAGGAGACTACTTGTTGTAATCATCACGATAGCCAAAGATACTCCGAACCCTTGGAGGCGTCTCTTTCTCCGTCTTGCTTTTATGAATGATTGCTCTTCGATAAGAAAACGCTGGCGGATCTCCTCTTGAAGCCCTCTTGGAATTTCTTGTTCTTTATAAGTTTTCTTTAGTTTTTTTAACTTTTCTTTTTGAGAATACATAGCGGTCTTCTCTCCTTCATTCTAGGATTTGACGTAAAACATTCAGTGAACGATACATTTTTGTTTTAACTGTGTTTTCGTTCATATCTAAGATAGTCGCAATTTCTTTCAAACGAAATCCTTCAAAAAAGTAAAGGATCAGAATCTCTTTTTCCGGACTGTCTATTTTATCTAAAATCATATGAAGTTCTGCAACGGAAGTTTCTAAAGGTAATTGCTGCGGGATATCTTGAATTTCAAATAAGTCAACAGGTGTCCTTTTTTGTCTGCGCCAACTATCTAATGCCGTGCGGATCAATATCCGGTAAAACCATGCACTAAAATGCTCGATTTCTTTTTCTTTTTCAAAATACTTCAGTGCTTTATGGAAACTATCTTGCATCACATCTAAGGCCTCTTCTTTATCATGTACGTAATTCATCGTGATACGGAACATTTTTTGATAATCAGTTTCGATGAGTCCATTCAGCAGGTGACGGTATTTTTCAATCTGCCGTTTTTTCTTATATCCAGTAAAAATCATTCTCCACTCCTTTCCGCCTCACTTAATATGACGTACAAGGTACGCTAAAAGTTTCAATTATTTTATTTTTTATGTATTTACTTTGAATTTTTATATACAAAAAAGAAGGTGTGACAAAAATCATGTCACACCTTCTTATTCTGATAGCTTCAACGTCTCTGTTGCAACATCTGATACACGGTGTTCTAGAAGTAGCTTCTTCGGAAATAAGTGGAAATTTCTTGAAGTTGACCACTTCCGTCACAGCCTCTACAGTAAATGATGTTTATTCTTTTTCAGAGTCAGAAAATTCTTCCTCTTCATAGTCTTCATCATCATCGTCTTCGTCTATGATACTTAAATCTTCTTCGATATTCCCAGGCAAGTCTTCTTCATCATCTGTTGGGTCATCTGCTCCAATTTCTTGCAAGTCAGAATTATAAGCAGCGATTTCTTCATCTTCATCATCATCGTCATCAAACAGATCATCGTCGTCTTCTTCTGTCAGATCTGTATCTTCTGGGTCATCGTCATTGTAATCGATCGCGTCTTCATCATCATTGATAAAGGCGTTGACTTTCTTGCGTTTACGGCGACGCGGAGTATCTTCATCCTCTTCGTCCATTCCATGGTTTACTTCTTCATCGATCGAATCGATAGCATACCATGAACGCAAGCCCCAACGATTATCCCCTAATGAGATAAAGCTGCCGTCAATATTCAAGTCAGTATAAAATTGTGCGAGTGAATCACGAATTTCACTGTCTGATTTACCAAGATAGTTTTGGATTTGGTTGGCTAAATCAGAAAAATCCATGACATCGCCACGTTGTTCTAAGATCGCGTGTGCTACTTCGATCATTGATAATTCGCTTTTGTTTGCACCTTCAAATACACTAATTTCCAATCAGGACACGTCCTTTCACAGTCTACTCCTTATCATACAAAATCAGACACAAAAAATCAAACTTTTCTTTTATATTTACGCTGTAAAATCCAATGTCAAATAATATTCGCCGATTTTTTCTAGTCCCATGAACAAATCATAATCGATCCGAACCTTTCCTGCTGTGGGACGGTCTTTCAAACTTACATGCAGTTCTTTCGTAAAGGTAGCAATCTGAATCATACCGTATGGTGTTCGGTAGGCTGTTTCTAACCGTTCTTTATAACCAAATTTCAAACGCATTCGCATTTCTCCTGCACGAATCAGCTGTACATGACCATCTGGAACTAATTTGATCGTTACAGGGATTTCATCGCCTGTTTCCTCCTGCATCTCTTTATACCGTATGTACAGCGTATCGCCAATCGTTACCATTTGCCCTTTCAAATCAAAATAAAAATCTTGCACTTCCCCTTGTTGTTTCACTTTTGTACGCAATTTGATCGAAATCGGTGTTCCTTGTGATAATTCCATTCTTCATTCTCCTTTACTTCTCATAGCTACATTGTTCCTAGTTTCTTTTGTTTTGTCAACCAACTTGTCCATTTTTACAGAAAACCTTTTTTCCAAAACAACTCCTTGAATTTAGAGTATAATATTGTAGAAAATATGAATTTATAAAAAGGAGCCGGTTGAATGAACCCTGCGATTCGACTAGATCAGCACATTTATCAAAAAAACGACTTTTCCCCTTTCGCATTAACAGATATATTAACGGAATATTCCAAAGAACACCAGCAGATCTTTTTGCATTTCTGGCAATATGACTGCACCGTCATCTTAGGTATGAAAGATGTTCGGACACCTTTTCTTAGAGACGGGATCCAAACACTGAAAGATGCAGGTTATGCTCCGGTAATCAGAAACTCAGGTGGATTAGGAATCGTATCAGACGAAGGGATTTTGAATATTTCTTTGATTTTCCCCCAGAATGACCAAAAAAAAATAACCATCGATGGAGCTTACGAGCAAATGCTCCGATTGACTAAATACGCCTTTCCGAAGGCACCGATTCAAGCATTCGAAATCACCCATTCTTATTGTCCTGGAACTTATGATTTAAGCATCCATGGCAAAAAATTTGCCGGCATCGCTCAGCGTCGCATCAAAAATGGGATTTCTGTTATGATGTACTTAAGTGTCAACGGTAATCAGGAAAAGCGTGGGCAAGTCATGAAACGATTTTATCAATCTGCTTTAAAAGAAAGCTTTGGTACAAATGGCTATCCTGCAGTCGATCCCGCCACAATGGCAACACTTGAAGAACTGCTTGACTATCCCCTTCTCGTAGAAGAAGTCAAAGAAGCATTTGCAAAAGCTTTTGAAAAGCTGTATTCTGCAAGTGATTTACTGGATTCTACCGACTGGCTAAAAAAAGAAATCCAGCTGGAGCAATGGAACAACCAAATCCAGAGAATGGAACAACGCAATAACATAAAGGAGCTACAATATGACAACCCCTTATAAATATCAAATGCTGCCTATGGAGAAAGTTTTTCGTGACCCAGTCCATAACTATATCCATGTCCAGCATCAAGTAATCTTAGATTTGATCAACTCGAAAGAAGTCCAACGTCTGCGACGAATCAAACAATTAGGCACTGCTTCTTTCACTTTTCACGGAGCAGAACATAGCCGTTTTACCCATTCATTAGGTGTTTATGAGATTTCAAGACGAATTTGCGATATCTTTTCTCGAAATTTTCCAAAAGAAAAGATAGGCAACGGAGGCTGGGATGATCAGGAACGGCTAGTAACTTTATGTGCGGCACTATTGCATGATGTCGGTCACGGTCCTTACTCTCATACATTCGAGCACATCTTCCATACGAATCACGAGGCTATCACTGTAGAGATCATCACTTCTCCAGAAACAGAGGTGTATCAGATCCTTAACCGAGTAGAAGAAGGTTTTCCTGAAAAAGTAGCGAGCGTGATCCAAAAAACCTACTCTAATCCGCAAGTTGTCCAAATGATTTCCAGCCAGATCGATGCAGATCGAATGGACTATTTGCTTCGGGATGCTTATTTCACCGGAACGGAGTATGGAACATTTGACCTTACCCGAATATTACGTGTGATTCGTCCATATGAAGGCGGGATCGCCTTTTCCATGAGCGGCATGCATGCAGTGGAAGATTATATCGTTAGCCGATATCAAATGTATGTGCAAGTGTACTTCCATCCTGTTTCCCGTGGTATGGAAGTGATCTTGGAGCATCTGCTTCATCGCGCGCACGAGTTGTATCAAGAAGATGCCAGCAGTTTTGAACTACACTCTCAACTACTCTTGCCATTTCTTGACGGAAGCTTTACTTTAGAAGAATACCTCAAACTTGATGATGGGGTCTTGGGTACTTACTTTACTCAATGGTCTGAATCTGCTGATCCTATTTTAAATGATTTAGCTAAACGTTTTTTGAATCGTAAACCACTGAAATCCGCCACTTTTTCTGGCAACCGAGATTCAAATTTGATTCAAAAACTCACTTTGTTAGTAGAAAAGGTTGGCTATAACCCTGTTTATTACACTGCTGTCAACTCTAGCTACGATCTGCCTTATGATTTTTATCGCCCAGAACAAGGCAGACATCGTACGCAAATCGAGATTTTGCGAAATGACGGAACTTTGATAGAATTATCACAGGTTAGTCAGCTTGTTGCCGCTTTAGCGGGACAAGAACAAGGAGATGAGCGATTTTTCTTTCCAAAAGAAATGGTTGACCCATCCTTGCGTGATCATTATGATTTATTTGATGAAACTTATCAAGAATTTGCCAGCCATATCCGTAATGGCGCATTGATTGAAATAAACTGAAATATATTGGAGGAAATTATGGCTATCAAACTAGTCGCTATCGACATCGATGGTACTTTATTAAATGAGAAAAGAGAAGTAACAAAAGAAGTAAAAGAAGCGATTGCCGCTGCTGTTGCAAAAGGGGTCTCAATCGTTTTATGTACTGGTCGCCCCTTACCAGGTGTCCAAGAACAGTTAAATGAGCTGGACCTTTTTCAAGATAATGATTACGTTATTACTTATAATGGGGCACTCGTACAACAAACAAAATCAGGTAAAATCATTGCCCGTCACGGTCTGACTCATGAAGATTTTCTAGAGATCGAAGTGATGGCACGCCGTGTTGGCAGTCATCTCCATTCGATTGATGACAAAGCGATCTACACACCTAATCGAGATATCAGCGCTTATACGATCCACGAAGCAAGCTTAGTCAAGATGCCGCTAAAATATCGAACACCTGAAGAAATGACACCAGACATGAACATCGTCAAAATGATGATGATCGACGAACCAGAAATTTTAGACGCAGCAATTGCACGTTTACCACAAACTTTCCGTGATAAATACACAACGGTCAAAAGTGCACCCTATTACTTTGAAGTACTAAATAAAGAAGCAAGTAAAGGTGCGGCAGTTGCGAATCTCGGACAGCATCTTGGTATTGATCAAGATGAAATCATGGCTATCGGAGATAACGAGAACGACTTATCCATGATTGAATATGCTGGTCTAGGAGTAGCTATGGGAAATGCCGTTTCTCTTGTCAAAGAAGCAGCAAATGTCATCACTTCATCGAACGACGAACACGGCGTAGCTGAAGCAATCAAAAAATACGTTCTGTAATAAATAAAAAACTGAGAGAAAGCTGGTCTACTCGCTTTCTTTCAGTTTTTATTTTTTATTTTTTTCGACCCATCTCTCGACTGCCCATCGATGGCTGCCACGTTTCAATTTTTCAAGTGCTTCTTGGGGGCTGACCCACCAGATTTTATTGGTCTTTTCTGTGGGTTCTCCTATACGCTTCCAAGAATCAGCAGCAAAGAAATATCCTGGATTATAGTAATAAGTTGCACGATAATTCGAGTAAAAGTACTCATCTGCTTCTCCCAGATAGAAAGCAATTTCTGCCGCAATCCCCATTTCTTCTACTAGCTCACGAACGATTGCTTGTTCTTTCGTCTCATCTCCTTCAATTTCCCCGCCAGGAAGAAAAAAAGCACCATTTGGAGCCTCGATTACTGCAATCTGCTGATCTCTTTCTATGACGATATATGCTGCATAACGGGTTTGATAATCAGCAAATTGCTTTTTTTCACCAAAAATTGGTTTATCCATGAATAGTTTCCACCTTAACAGTTTTATTTTCTATCCATTTTACATGAGAAATTTCTCATGAACAAGCACAAATCAACTATTTCCTTACTTCTTTTTGTTATGATTAAATAAAAGGAAAGGGAGAGATGAATCTATGAAAATGGCTCACACATGTGTTCGAGTGAAAGATCTTGAAGCATCAATCGAATTTTATCAAAAGGCATTTGGTTTTGAAGAAAGCCGCCGCCGTGATTTTCCAGAAAACAAATTTACACTTGTTTATTTGACACTTCCTGGGGATGACTATGAATTGGAGTTGACTTATAACTACGATCATGGTGCCTATGATTTAGGAAATGGTTATGGTCATATCGCTATTGCAGCTGATGATTTAGAAAAATTACATGAACAGCATAAAGCTGCAGGTCTTGAAATTACTGACTTAAAAGGATTACCTGGCACTGCGCCTTCTTACTACTTTGTCATTGACCCTGATGGTTATAAAATCGAAGTCATCCGAGGCTAGTTAGTAGGGGCATTTTGCTCTTGATTGAACAAAAAACAAACGCCAATAATTAAAATGAGACGCAAACTTTCTTTAAATTGAAAAAGTTTGCGTCTTTTTTTAACAACTATTGTAGCTATAAGGCTGCCACTCTACACTTATTTATTTTTAGTTCATTTGAAAGAAATCAAATAAACGAGGTTCCCTTAGAAAACAAAACTGCTTTTCCTCCTATTATCACACGATCTTCTTTTAATTCACACTCTAGATACCCGCCCCTTGATGACATTTGGTAAGCTGACAATTTTGTTTTACTCATTCTTTTTGCCCAATAAGGAATAAGATTAGAATGTGCTGATCCACATACTGGATCTTCATTGATTGTTAATTTTGGAAAGAAGGTTCTAGAAACAAAGTCTTCTTGTACACTTTCTGCTGTCACGATGACCCCTATTCCTAAATCAAAATTTTTGATACTTGTGAAATCTGGCTGCAATTTAGCCACCGCTTTTTCATCTTCTAATACGAAAAATAAATCACGTGCTAAGTAGGCTTCTTTAATCTTAGCCCCTATCGCTTCTTCATATTCAGACAATATTGGTACTTTTTTTGGCATAATACTAGGAAAATCCATGCAATAATAATCTTCAATTCTTGTCACAAATAGATTACCGCTTTGAGTAGAAAATTTAATCGTTTCATCAAGTATTTTGTAATAGTTAAATAAAACAAATGCTGTTGCTAATGTCGCGTGACCACAAAGATCGATTTCTCGATCTGGCGTAAACCATCTAAGCTCAAATCCTTGATTTTTCTTCACTGTAAATGCTGTTTCAGATAAATTGTTTTCAATGGCAATTTTTTGCATCGTACCTTCTGGCAGCCATTCTTCTAGAACATACACTGCTGCTGGATTTCCTTTGAACACCTCATCTGCAAATGCATCAACTACGTAATAATCTAAGTTCATTTTAAAGATCCTCTCTCTAATTTGTTATAAATATATTCTGCACAGCAAAGATCTTCAACAGCTAGACCAACTGCGTCGAAAATCGTCGGACTCGATTCTCCTTTGTAAAATGTTTTTTTCCCAGAAACTAATTCGCCTAATGTACCAACAATACAAGATTCCTCTAAATCTCCTTCTGACATGGCTATAAGTAGGTCTCCGCTTTCTGTTAAGGCAGCTGAGTAATCATCTACATAGATTTGAGAAGTTTCCATCAATGGTGTACTTATCTCTCTTGTATTAGGAGTAAACGTGCCCACAGCATTGATATGTGCGTCTTCCCTTACCCACTCTTTTTGAAGAAATGCCTCTTTACTAGGGGTCAACGTACAAATGATTTCCGCTGAGCGTACTGCATCTTCTACTGATATTGCATTTATAAACGTCATTTTAGGATACTGATTTTTAGCATTAGCGATAAAAGCATTTCGTCTTTCTTCTAAAATATCGTAAACAAACACTGTAGTGATGCGACGAATGGTAGAAATCGCAGCCAAATGCGACAATGCTTGTTGACCAGCTCCAATTAAAGCAAGTGTTTCTGCATGCTGATCTGCTAAGTAATCTGTTGCTAGCGCAGATACAGCAGCTGTTCGAATCCAAGTGACTGCATTTGCGTTTATCAATGCTCTGGGTAGTCCGTTTTGAGCATCAAACAAGAAAATCTCTCCTAAATGAGAAGGTAAATGATACTGATGATTATCCGAGAAAGCGGTAATGACTTTTGTTCCAAAATATCTATTCTCTCCCAAATAGGCAGGCATCATCGCAAACACATTTTTGTCTTTTCCGTCCGGTAAAATTTCCACCAATCGAGGATTTTGGCTGATTTTACCACTTTCATAATCAAAGAAACATTTTTTCATTACTTGGATCGCTTCTTCAAAACTAAAAGAAGCTACTACTTCCTCAAAATTAATAATTTTCATAGACAATTCCCTCCTCACAAAAGATTAACTTCTAAAATCAATACAATCAATGGTAAAATTGTATGGTATACAATTTTAAGGAGTGGAGAAAATGCCTATTAATTCTTATGACAACTACCCGTTAACTTGGCGGCCAGACAAACAAAAATTGAAGCGTCCTTATTATCGATCGTTGATTCAACAATTAGAACAAGATATTTTAAAGAATAAATTACAGAAAAACACTCAGTTACCCTCCCAAAGAGAGCTAGCTGATTATTTAGATTTAAATTTTACTACCGTTGGCAAGGCTTATAAATACGGAATTGAGAAAGGTTTGCTGTATACGAATATTGGAAGTGGCACTTTTATTTCTCCCAATGTCTTTGAATCCATTACCATCTCTACCAATGAAGTAACCGAACATATCATTGATTTTGGTCTGGTTAGTTCTTTTGAAGAATGTAATAAATTCGTTGTCCCGTTTATTCAATCAACTGGTAATAACCCAAATCTTGTTGGTTTGCTTAATTACCAAGATCCCAAAGGCACAAATTTTCAATTGACTACTGCAGCAAATTGGTTAAAAACTCAAGGAGTCATTCCGTCTTTAGAATCTCTGTCTATTGTTTCCGGTGTTCAAAATGGATTGGCTATCACACTTTCTGCACTTTTCTCTCCAGGTGATAGAATAGCAACAGACCGATATACGTACGCTAATTTCATTGAATTGGCTCAATTATATCATTTAGAGATCGTTCCAATTGATTTTGACGAGCAAGGAATGCGACCTGATATATTGATTCAGGAATGTAGAAAAAAGAAGATCCATGGTGTCTTTCTTATGCCTTCTTGCAATAATCCTATAGGGTTTCAAATCTCTCACCAAAGACGAGAGCAATTAGCCGAAGTAATTGAAAAAGAAGGTCTATGGGTTATCGAAGATGATATCCATTCTTTTTTAACAACTTATTATCAACATAAGATTATTCCTCCTTTCCAAAAATTGTTACCTAACCAAACAATCTACTTAGCTGGAATGACAAAATTTATTTGTTCTGGATTGCGAGTTGCTTATCTTGTAGCTCCAGTACATGTCCAAAGCAAGATAGAACAAGCAATTTTTAATATAAATGTGAAAACTTCTGGATTAGATGTGGAGGTCATCACTCAAATCCTCCATTCAAATGAAGCAAATAGAATCTTAGAAACTAAATTAAATCTTACGAAAAGAGCTAATCAGCTTTTTGATTCTCTTTTCAAAGTAGAAAAACCAACGAATCGTGTTCCTTATTATCGAATTCTTCCAGTTGATCCTGAGATTGATCCTAAGAGGATTGAGAATGACTTTCTGTCTAACGGCATCCGACTCTATCATTCCCGACGCTTTACTACGCGAGCACAACCGGATGCATACGTTCGTATTTCCCTATCTTCAAACAACCTTGAGATTTTAGCTTCTGGACTAAGTATCGTAAAAGAAAAAATAAAAAAATATGAATTATAATCTATTGATAAATAAAGGAATCATAGCTGATTGATTCCTTTCGATAAAAAAGAGGCACTACCCGAAGTTCAACAACGGATAGTGCCTCAAAAAGCAAATGAACATTTTGCACTTAAAGTAACCAAACAGCAAAAAAATTTGTCTTATATTTTATTTTCTTATTTTGCTAGATCACTAGATTTCTGTCAGAAGATGAAATTATCCAATCATGACACTTTCTTCTGGATATTTGTATTTTGATTGAGTTCTTTGTGCTTTTGTCATCAGAGAGAAGACCACAGTCAATACCCCAACTCGTCCAATGTACATAAGCGCTATAATAATCAATTTCCCTATTGCAGTCAAGTCTGGCGTCAATCCCATCGTAAGTCCTACTGTTCCAAATGCAGAGAAGACCTCAAAAGCAATATATTCGATGCCAGAAGTTTTAGGTATCGTTTCAGTCACTGATAAAATCATGATGGCGACTACACACAGTGTCAACGTGATAAAAAACAACGTGAGTGCTCGCAACACTGCGCCTTGACGGATTGTACGGCCAAATGCTTCCGCTCTCGTACGTCCTTTCAACATCGAACGCATCTGGATCAGCAACACACCTAACGTAGTTGTTTTCAATCCGCCGGCAGTCGACCCAGATGTTCCGCCAATGTACATCAAAAACATCGTTAAGATCAGACCGGCATGACTCATATGGAGATAATCAACTGAATAATATCCAGCCGTTCTAGGTGTTACACTCATAAAAAAAGTATTTGCCAATCGTTGAAACATATTCCCTTCCACTAATGTTGCCCCATTGTGTTCTGTGAAAAAGAACACAACGAAACCGCCTAATAAAAGGGTACCTGTAACGGTTAATGCGATTTTTGAATGAATCGTCATCTTCTTTTTCTGATGATATTCTAATAAGTCACGCCAAACGATAAAGCCTAATCCGCCAGAAATAATCAAAGCAGATACCACCATGATCAAATAAACATTTTGCTGGTGATTGGCTAAACTGTCTCCTAACAAATCAAACCCTGCATTACAAAAACTAGAGATTGCGTGGAACAAACTGTACCAGATCCCTTTCAACCAGCCAAATTCAGGCACGAATACAAAAGATAAAGCAATCGTACCAATCAATTGGATCACAAAGGCCAATTTCAGGATGTAAAGCATGAGCTTCATCACACCTGATACTTCTTCTAGATTTAGCGCTTCTTTTAATATGATACGTGTGCTGAGACTGACTTTTTTCTTTATCAATGCAAAGCATAGAATCGGAACCATCATAAAACCAAGACCGCCAATCTCAATCAAAAGCATGATCAAAAACTGACCAGCACTGTTCCAATGTTCTGCTGTATTCAATGTCGTCAATCCCGTCACGCAGACGGCAGAAGTTGCAGTGAAAAGCGCATCGATAAAATTTGTCCCATGCCCACTATTACTAAAAAATGGCAGGGTAAGTAGACCACCGCCAACTAAAATCAGGAGAAAAAATCCTAATGCGAGAAGCTGAACGGCCGGCAAGCGTTTCTTTATTTGTTTGTTTTGTTTAATCATCGTTTTCCTCTTTTAAAAAAGGATACCACTTAGTCAGTGGTACCCATATTTTTTACTTTGATCAACCTTGTTACTTCTGCGCGCTCGTTTTCTTCTAGCTTCATACGAATATAATAGATTGTTTCTTCTAATTGAGGGATCGTCATATATTCTAATGCATTGACTCGCCGACGTGTCTTTTCGATCTCACTTGCCATTAGCTGACAAGTTTTTTCGATTTCTGTCAGTTCCAAAAGTTTTGGAAGCAAGGTAGTAAACCGATCGATTGACCGATCCAGTTCGGCACTGGAATTCAAATACCCGTATTCCAAAGGGGTGTCTGTCAGCTGTTCATCATATTCAAAATTCATCACAGGTACTTTTACACTCATGATATTTTTGTCTACGATAGATAAATCAACGTTTTCCGCCGGCAAAGCAAACAATTCTTCGATGAAAGGTTCCGTGATTGAAGCATTTGCCAATACAAAATCAGACATTGCTTCTGTCATGGACTCTTCCATTTCTTGACGCAGTTGGTTGTTCTTTCGAATCAACAGAATGAATTGACGCATCAGTTCATCTTGCTTATCTTTTAATAATTTATGCCCTCTTGTGGCAGTTGTCAACTGTTTTTTCAATCGGGTCAATTCCATGCGGGTCGGATTCACATTCAATCGTGCCATCAGAACTCACTTCCCTTCTGGCAGATATTTGTCCAGCATGTCGTCTTTGATTCGTTTTAATTCGGTTCTTGGCAACATCGATAGCAGTTCCCACCCTAGATCAAGTGTTTCAGTAATCGAACGGTTCGTGTAGAATCCTTGATTGACATATTCTTTTTCAAACCGCTCAGCAAACTTCGCATAGATCTTGTCTACATCAGATAAAGCAGATTCTCCTAAAACTACGGCTAATTCTTTTGCCTGTTTTCCTTGTGCATAGGCTGCAAAAAGCTGATTCATCGTAGCCGCATGGTCTTCTCTTGTCTTTCCGGGTCCAGTTCCTTTATCTTTTAACCGCGAAAGAGACGGAAGTACATCAATTGGTGGTTGTATCCCACTCTTATAAAGCTCTCTAGTCAAGATGATCTGGCCTTCTGTAATATAACCGGTCAAGTCAGGGATCGGATGTGTCTTATCGTCTTCTGGCATTGTTAAAATCGGAATTTGAGTAACTGATCCTTTTAGTCCGCGGATCCTTCCTGCTCGTTCGAACAAAGTAGCTAAGTTCGTGTAAAGATACCCAGGATAGCCTCTTCTTCCTGGAACTTCTCGCCGTGCTGCAGAAATCTCTCGCAATGCCTCTGCATAGTTGGTCATGTCTGTCATGATAACCAATACATGCATTCCTTTTTCATAAGCAAGATATTCTGCAGCAGTCAAAGCCATACGAGGAGTAGCAATACGTTCGATTGCAGGGTCGTTTGCTAAATTCATGAACATGACAGAACGGTCGATTGCACCAGTTTGTCGAAAATCTTCCATGAAAAATTCTGCTTCTTCAAAAGTGATTCCAATAGCAGCAAAGACTACGGCGAAATCATCTGATGAATCAAGTACCGTTGCTTGTCGCGCAATCTGAGCAGCTAATTCTTTGTGAGGAAGACCAGAACCAGAAAATACTGGTAATTTTTGTCCACGAACTAATGTGTTCAAATGATCGATTGCAGAGATACCTGTTTGGATAAACTCATCTGGGTAATCCCGAGCTACTGGATTGATTACTTCTCCGTTAATATCCAAATACTTTTCAGGCAGGATTTCTGGTCCATTATCTTTTGGACGTCCCAAGCCATCGAATACTCGACCGATCATGTCTTCCGATACACCTAGTTCTAAAGGATGTCCTAAAAATCGTACAGAAGAGTCACGTAAATTGATCCCACTTGTTCCTTCAAATATTTGGACCATTGCTTTATCTTCTTGGACTTCCAATACTTGTCCACGACGAATCTCGCCATTTTGCATACGGACTTCGATTAATTCTTCATATTTGACACCAGCAACTTTTTCAACCGCCATCAATGGACCGACGACTTCACCGATCGTACGATATTCTTTAATCATTGCTCATGCCTCCTTCTGAAACGATTGTTTGCATCGTTTGTTTGATTTCACCGATAATTTGATCTAGTTTTTCTAATTCTGTTTCCGGGATATATTTGCTTCGTCCGATCCTTTCACGAATCGACACGGTACCGTCCATGATCTCACTTAAATAAGCACCTAACGACAACGCACGGCGTCCTTCTTCACCAAAGGTCAAGATCATCTTCAACATTTTGAATTGTTTCTCTCTTGAAGTGAATGTATCAACATCATCAAAAGCATTTTGCTGCAAATAATCTTCACGAATGGATTTTGCCACTTCTAATGTCAGACGGTCATTATCTGAAAGGGAATCAATCCCTACCAAACGCACGATTTCATTCAGCTGCTGTTCTTCCTGCAAAATACGCATGCCCTCAGTGACCATGGATGCCCAGTCAGCTTGAAGGATATGATCCATGTACTTCCCTACTTCTGTTGAATAAAGAGAATAACTTTGGATCCAATCGATTGAAGGAAAATGTCTTTTTTGGGCTAAAGTCGAATCAAGTCCCCAGAATACTTTTACGACCCGCAATGTATTTTGTGTGACTGGTTCCGAAATATCCCCTCCAGAAGGCGATACAGCACTGATTGCGGTTATACTTCCTTCGCGACCTTCTGATCCTAAAGCAATGACTCTTCCAGATCGTTCATAGTATTCCGCAAGACGGGAACCAAGATAAGCTGGATAACCTTCATCACCAGGCATTTCTTCCAAACGTCCGCTCATCTCACGAAGTGCTTCTGCCCATCGTGAAGTGGAGTCAGCCATGATAGCAACGTCATAACCCATGTCACGGAAATATTCCGCAATCGTGATTCCCGTATAGATAGAAGCTTCTCGAGCCGCTACCGGCATGTTAGATGTATTGGCAATCAATACCGTACGTTCCATCAATGATTCTCCTGTATTAGGGTCAATCAATTCAGGAAATTCATTTAAAACATCCGTCATCTCATTTCCACGTTCACCGCATCCCACATAAACGACCATGTCCACATCGGCCCATTTTGCGATTTGATGCTGAACGACTGTTTTTCCTGCACCAAATGGACCAGGAACAGCTGCTGCTCCCCCCTTTGTCACTGGGAAGAACGTATCGATCACTCGCTGTCCGGTGATCATCGGTGCATCAGGGTTTAATTTTTCTTTGATTGGCCGACTACGTCTGACTGGCCATTTTTGGAGCATCGTCAAGTTTTTGTCACCATTTTCAGTTTCAACGACACATACGGTTTCATCAATAGTGAACGATCCTTTTTCGATTGTTTTGATCGTACCTTTTATCCCATTTGGCACCATGATTTTGTGTTTGATAACTTTTGTTTCTTCTACGATTCCAATCACATCGCCAGCACTAACCGTTTCTCCGGCTTCTAATGTGGGTTCGAACCACCATTTTTTCTCATGATCCAATGCAGGCAATTGGACTCCCCGTCCTAAGAAATTACTTTGTGTGATTTCCATAAAGGTATCTAATGGCCGTTGGATTCCGTCAAACATTTGTGAAATGATCCCTGGTCCTAATTCAACAGATAAAGCTTCACCAGTAGAACGAACCGGTTCGCCTGGACCAATTCCTGAGGTCTCTTCATATACTTGAATAGACGCCACATCGCCACGCATCTCGATAATTTCTCCGATAACTCCTAGATCTCCCACTAAACACATGTCCTGGATACTGGCATCAGACATGTTCTCAGCCATTACAAGAGGTCCGGAGACTTTTATGATTTTTCCAATTTGCAAAATTTCTATCTCCTTTTCATACTATAAGATATTTTGACCTACTGCTTTTTCTACGTTTTTTTGAATTTCTTCCAGCCCAATCCCTAATGATCCTTGATGGTTGGGAATCAATACGATAGCAGGTATCATTTGTTCTTTGTAACGTTCGATCGTTTCTGGGCTCAGTGCTGCACATTGCTCCGTGACATAAATCACGCCATACTCATTCTTTGCCATTTCTTCAATTGCCTGACGAACGGTCTGCTTGGTTGTACCATAACGAACATCAAAGCCAAACAATTTGAATGGCAAAACAGAATCTTTGTCGCCAACTACACCGATCTTATACGTCATAGACTTGTCTCACCCGCTTTCTGATTGTTTCTGGTTCAAAATGGCTTCTTTTGCCGATAACCAGTAAACGAAGGTTTTTACTTTCTACCTCTTTTGCGTTCAAAAAGGCTAGTAGTGGCAGTGGTCCGAAAGCCTGGGTTTGTGCTTCTTGATACAATGAACTTAGATAATCATCTTTCAACTGTTCAAGCTTTACGAGATCAAGATTTCCCTCACGGATGACAGGACGCAGAAACTCAGCATAATCTGTCTCTAATAGAAAGTTCGTGTAAGCTTCCATATCTTTATCTACAAAGTTCAAAAATACTTCTTTTTCGATACTTCCCGAACTGGAAAGCACCGTCGTCATGAACCCATATGTTCTTTTCTGCAATATTCCTCGAGCCATCGTTGTGATATTGGTCAAGTCAATAAAAGCAATGACTTCTTTCAGCAATTCTTGATATCCTAGCTTATCGGCAAGCCGTCGCTGCTCTGTCAAAAACTGCCGATCATAGATCACATCGATTCCCTGAAGAATGGTAGACTCTTCAAAATAATCGCGGACTTCTCGTATACTATCCATAATACTTTCAGGGAGTTCATTTGAAACTTGCGTATGAATGGCATCCTTCAAGGTTTCTAATGAATAAAACCCATCGTCGATATACAAATGGTCCAGATTTTGATTTGTCATCTCGGCTTTTGTCAAAACCTTCAGATTATGGAAAGTATAACGCATCGTATAGATCCAAACGATTTCAGGCTCCGGTGCTGATTCCTTTAACCAGCGAAATAGACGGCTCTGCTCCTTTAAAAGATTCTGTTCAAAGTCATATTCATACCCGTCATAGATATATGGACTGTAAATCGTGGATTTCAATATCTCACCAAGTGCTTCGACAGAATTGGTTTGAATCATCCGTTCAAATGTCTCATTGGACAAAAGTTCAAGCTCTCTTCCGCGAATCAAGGGATTTAGTTCGTGGTATTCCATACACTGATCCCTCCTTATTCGAATAATTGATTGGCAATCTCAAAACTCATCGTTCCTTGGATATCTTGTACAAGGCTGCTGAAAAGAAAGTTATACTGAACTCCTTGATCGTTTATCAGAAAACCAGCTTGACCAGCAACAGATTCATCGCTTAAAACCATCGTAAAGGGAAGTTCATTGTTCCATTCATCCAGCAATGTCTGAGAAAGATAAGCTGCTGATTTTTCTCCAGCAATGAATGTTACTTTGCCTGTCAAAGGTAATGAATACAATGAATTTTTGATAAACTGGATTTGTTCAGATTCATCCCAATTCTCCATTTCAGCTATTGCATCTGCAAACAATCGTCGTAAAAATTCCTGCTTCGCGTTCAAATTTTCTTGTCGTACTTCTACTTGTTGGCGATTCCTAAGCTGACGGTATTTTTTTTCAAGTAATTCGATTTGTTTTTCTTTTTGTTTTTGATGTTCTGTTTCGATTTGCGTACGTTTTTGTTCAAAGTTTTGATCGATCTTCATTCGCTCTTCTTGCTCTAACGCCGCTCTTTCTTGCTCTGCTGCTTCATTCATCTGAGAGATGATTTTTTCAATGGCGTTCATCTGCTTTTCCTCCTTTATGCTTAGGCATTCAATACTAATAGGAAGGAAATAACGAAACCTAAAATCGCATATGTTTCAACCATCGCAGCAAAAATGATTCCTTTTGTAGCATGTTCAGGTTTTTTCGCTAAAATTTGGATACCTGCTGCTGCAACTTTCCCTTGGGCAATACCTGAAAACAAGCCTGTAAAAGCAATCGGCAGAGAAGCGCCTAAAAAGTTCAAACCTTGTACAACTGACATATCATTTCCTAAGTTGATAAAAATCAAAAAGGCGATAACGAATCCATACAACCCTTGCGTACCTGGAAGCAATTGCAGAATCAGAGCCTGTCCGAATTTTTCGGGTTGACTTGTTGTTAACGCTGCTGCTGCCTCACCTGTCATTCCAACACCTTTAGCTGAACCGATCCCTGAAAAAATCGTCGCTGTTGCCATCGCTAATACTGCAAATACCATTCCACCATTTTGACTAATTAAGTAATCCATCATTGTATAAAAATCCTCCAATTATTTATTGTTTTTTTTCTTATGATTGATGTTGACGTATTTTTCCGCCGTTTTCAGCGGGTCAAAGGCACGTCCGCCTCCTGTATAAAATTTTCCAAAAAATTCGACATACTGCAATCGTGCACCATGGACATAGGCACTCAACAGTGTCAAAAACATATTCAGTGCGTGTAAAGCGATGATCAAAAGGATCCCTACACTGAATCGAGCGGCTGGCGGCATGAAAGCAACCAGCATATTGAATGCCGCGCCAATACTTCCGCCTGAAATACCTAATGCCATCAAACGTGTATAACTGACTAAATCACCGATATAACCCGTCAATCCGTAAAGATTATACGCTCCTTTGGCAGCACCCTTGACTTTAGACGGCGATTGGATAATCGGCACGATTAAGATACATAAAGCAGCAATGATCGATAGCCCCGCGCCAAGATAAACAAATGCTGTATTTTTTATCAACATGGCACCAATCAATGCAATAACGATCCCAATCAGGATCCCTTGCCAGGCAAATCCATCACTGACAGCACTCAAGTAATCTTTTCTCCTGATATTTTCCTTTGCTGCCACAAATAATCCAACCAAGATCTGTATCAGACCGAAAATCACGGATAAAATCAAAATCGTATTGACGTCATCCGTTGTAGATAGGATTGGGAAAGGCAAGCGGATGCCAAATAGTTCTTTTGGTAATGCCTGTCCGAAAAATGAACTGTAGATCAATCCCCAGATGATCGATGGTACCGAGAGAATCTCAAAGAATTTTACGAAACGTTTCATCCCACGTGGTAAAACAAGTAGTTTTTGAGCTAGTATTGTCCCAATGAGCATCAGCAATCCGTAACCAACATCTGCGACCATCATCCCGAAGAAGACAAGATAAAATGGTGTCATCCAAGGCGTTGGATCTACTTCTTCATATTTTGGCAGACTGTACATTTCAGTCAGCAATTCAAAAGGTTCGATAAGCGGATGGTTTTTCAATTTAGTAGGGACTTCCTGCTGAATCTCTTCTGAGTTTGGTGTTTCGAAACTAATATATATATCTTCTTCTGATACAGTTTCGGTTAACACATGCATCAAATTCTGTTTTTCTTCTGCATCTACCCAACCTTGCAAAACGATCAGATAAGTCGCATGGATAAACCGTTCTTTTACTTTTTCTCGTTCTGCAACGGCAAGTGTGACTTCTTCTACCCATTCAAATTCTTGGATATAGCCGCTGCACTGACCTAACGCTGTCGTTATCTTCTTTTGGTGCTCGTGAACAACGGACAATTGCTGTTTGGTTTCTTGCAGTTTTTCTTTAGGATTTTGTTCATAAGGATACGTTTCTTTATTGAACCCGTATTTCCCAGCAATTTCTTCTATAGCAGCAGCTGATTTTTTTAAAGCAACATACGAAAGATAAACTTGTTTTGGCGTATAATCTATTTCTTCCATATAAACGTCATCAAGCTTACTTAGTTCTTCCTTGAAACTTTCAAAATTTGCTGCACTCACAGTCCCCATCTCAAAAATGGTCGTCTTACTTGCATACATACTTGGAGCAATATCCAGCTGTTGCCAATGAAGAAGCCATTCTTCCTCTCCTTCTAAACGATCACGTTTTTCAGTTAGCTGTTCCCACTTTTCTTTTAAATCAAGGACTTCTTCTAATTTATTCATGAAATTTTCTTCGGAATAATTTGCTTCCAAGTCTTGTAAGGAAAGTTCTTGACGTTTCAAATGGAGTTTCTTTTGACGGCTATCGCCGTGGTGTTGTATGAATTGGATAGCTTCTTGGATGTCTTTCAGCCGATTGCCTAAAGCGCTTAATTTTGCTTCTTTATCAATAATCGTGGTATCTGGAAAATATTTTTCTACCCACTGGTTGTTTGTTCTATTTTGATACAGATCCCGGATTTCAACATTTTGGATTCCTTGTACTGCTTGTAAAATCCTCTCCTGATTTCTTTTATCTGAAATGAGGGTCACTTTTTCCATCTTAGTGACGGCCATAAGTTTCTTTCACCCTTTCAATGATTGCACCGATTGCTTGACTCTGATGCTTTTGATATTGGTCTTTCAAAGTTGCTTGCACCTTGTCTGCTTCTGCTTTCAATTTCATTTTTTCTTTTTCTAATTCTTGCTTTTCGAATTGTTCTTTTTCTTCTACCAACTGTTTCAGCTGTTGCCGACTGTTCGTTTGGATTATCTCCAATTCTTGCTCTTTTTCTTCTGCATAGGTCTTCAACTGCTGCCGTAGGGTTCGAGCACGCTTCTCATTTTCTTCTTCTGCTTTTCGGATTTGTTCCAAAGCTTCTAACACTTGCTTCACTTCCTTTCGATTTAAAAAAGAGGTACATGCTTTCTTTTTTCATTGAAAGTATGTACCTCTAAAGATAACTTAGTATAGGCAGGCCCCTTCAATAAAATGTCCTTCTCACCCCTTGAAGAACTAGATCCTTGAAGCTTACGCCCAACCTTTTTATTTCTGCTTACTTTTTATTATAACAAATTAAGCAATATTTTCAACTATCGTCATGAATTTCACACGAAAATTCTCTTTACAGATAGTAACACAGCAAGAACAGATAAGTATAGGGGCAAGTCTTACATAGTTTAAATTTTTTTAAATCCTTGTTACAATTAGTCTACTTTAGGGGGAATAAAAATGAAACCAATCATCGGCATTGCCGGGAATCAACTGATTCGAGCGACAGATACTTTCCAAGGAAATCAAGTAAGCTATACACCGCAGGGATTTGTGGATGCAGTTTTAGATGCTCAAGGATTACCTCTTATTCTGCCAGTCATGTATCCAGATTCAGCGCCTCAACTAATTGAGAAAATCGACAAACTCATTCTTGCAGGCGGTCAGGATGTTAGTCCGCAACTTTACATGGAAGACCCTCATCCCAAACTGACGGAAACAAATATTCAACGAGACCAATTCGAACAGGCATTGATCTTGGAAGCATTGAAACAAAGAAAACCGATTTTTGCAGTCTGCCGAGGACTTCAACTATTGAATGTCGTGTTGGAGGGAACACTTTATCAAGATCTTTCATTATATCCAAAATGGTCTGTAAAACACGAACAACAGCCCACTGCCCCGCAGTTTGCAACTCACGAAGTCAAAATCGTTTCGGACAGTTTATTAAGTGACCTTCTCCCTGATTCATACTTTGTGAATTCCTATCATCATCAGGCAGTCAAAGATCTTTCTCCTTTGTTAAAAGCCATCGCCTTTTCCAACGATGGACTCATTGAAGCAGTCCAAAGTAAAGATAATATGCACAAAATCCTTGGTGTCCAATGGCATCCGGAACTTTCTCATCGTGTAAATTCATCTGAACAGCGTTTATTCGATTTCTTTGTGAATGAATTTTAATCGTTTTTCTGAGGAAGTTGTGAAAAAGCTGTTTAGTTTCGAGTATTAAGAAAAATTTTGTGAAAATGGCTTTCAACATTTTTACATAAATTTGGCTTAATGTAATAAGAATAGCCAAGTAAAAACAGCTCCTTATGTTTTTAAATTGGTTGGACTTATTACC
>NZ_KV815627.1:0-8031 GCF_001814285.1 Enterococcus sp. HMSC076E04
TAACACGTGAAAATATTTCATAGGTAAAAGAAGCGTGACAATTTATGACAAATCCACGTTTTTTGTAATAAACACAGTAATTTATGAAATGAAAAGGATTACGTTTAAGAAAAACTAATTTTTTTCATTTATTTTTACTATACATCTATATTTAAGAAAGTGTTAAGGTATATTTTTCTCTATGAAAAGTTTTTGCAGATACATAAAAAAGGAAGATTAAATGAGAATTTAATAGCGTTTCTATTAAAATTACAATTGTAATTTAAAAGTGCTTGACATTGCATGTGAAATCACTTACTTTTAGTGAGTAAAAATATTAAATGAAGGAGCTACATAATGAAAAAGAAAATTATTGCTGGTGGGATCGTGGTTGCATTTCTATGTCTAATTGGCTACACAGGCACGCGTTACGCAAATGAAATTATTTTGTGGGGTGGAGAGACAGATATCGATACAATCAATGAGAATCTGACACAGCTTGACCATACGTTGACAGATAAAGAGCAAAAGATTACAGATCTTACCGCACAACTAGCACAAAAAGAACAGACATTGCAAGATTCAAAGGCAGATGTCCAAGAATACCAAGCAAAAGTAAATGAATTAGAAAACCAAAAAAATCAATCGGCAGCAGAAAAACAAAACTTAGAAAGTCAATTAGTCAGCAAGGATGCACAACTACAAAGCAAACAAAATGAAATCAATGCGAAACTAGACGAAATCAACCAAAAAAATGATGAAATCAATCGTTTGAATGCAGATTGGACGGCAAGACTACAAGAAGCACAAGCAAAACTTTCAGAATTACAAAATACTGTAAATGGTTTGAACCAACAAATCGCAACACTGACACAAGAAAAAGAAAATTTAGAAACTCAGTTAGCAGATACACAAAAAAAATTAGACGAAGCAACTGCTGAAAACACAAGTTTGAAACAATATATTCAAAAGTTAGAAAAAGCAAAAGGCGAAGTGGAAGATACAGCTGATAAATCTCAACAAATCGTTGAAGAACATTTGAGTAAATAATCTTTCATGATAAGTAACCCTTGATCAGCAATGCGGCGACAGCAATTATGCTGTTGCCGCTTTTTTGTTAATAAGTAGTCCTTCATCGTCGCAAGAAGAGTTATATGTTCGTTAAGAAAAATAGCTGGACAAAAAAATCACAAGATAAAAAGTGTTTCTTCTTTACAAAAGGGAATGTATGTTCGTATAATAGTAATGAGGTGAAGGCAATGGAGATAAAATATGGAACAGTAGATAAGATTCGTACGTTGCAGGTCAGCGCCAGACCACTGATTCGTTTTAGCTTAAATGAGGTCAATTGTTTGATTGCTTCCCATAGTTTGAACTTCCTAGCTGAAGTAGACGAAGGGATGAAACTAGTTGTTACAGGATATTACAATAATAGAAAACAATTCGTGGTGAGATCTTATCATGTGTTAGGAAAACCAAAAATTGTGGTAGAATATGAGAAAAGTCTATACCCAAGAAAAAAGGTCCAATAAGATGAAAGAATGAACGAGAAAAAGAAAAGCGGCTGAGACAAAAATGTCCTAGCCGCTTGTTTTGAAAGAAAAATGCAGACGATGGGATTTGAACCCACACGAGCGTACGCTCACAAGACCCTCAATCTTGCATGTCTGCCGTTCCATCACGTCTGCATAAATAATAACACAATAATGATAGCGAAGTTTTACATAGTTGTCAAGCTCAAAAAGTGGGAGGTCTTATGAAGATGGAGAAATATGACGGAGAATTTTCAGGACTGGGGATGATCCTAGGCATATTGATTGGCCTTGCATTTGGTCGTTTTCTATTTGGGTTGATGCTGGGAATCATTTGTGGGATTGCAATGGATTGGGCAGCAAATCTATGGAATGACTATCATGACCAGTAAGTTCTCAGCGCTTCTCAGCGTTTTTCTGATACTTATGTTTTTCCTAAATAAGTGGCAAATTTTTCTAGAATGGAGTATGATATTGAAATAGTAAATAACAAAAAATTTGGAAAGTTCTAACTTTTTGAAATGAGGGATTGGCTAAGTGATGAGAGAATTTGAAAAATCCAGCAAATTAGAAGGTGTTAGTTACGACGTTCGCGGTCCGGTTCTAGAAGAAGCAGAGCGGATGCAAGAAGAGGGCATCAGTATTTTAAAATTGAATACAGGAAATCCCGCACCTTTTGGATTCGAGGCACCAAACGAAGTCATTCGTGATTTGATCATGAATGCCCGTGATTCAGAAGGCTACTCAGACTCTAAGGGAATTTTTTCTGCTAGAAAAGCAATTGAGCAATATTGTCAACTGAAACATTTTCCGAATGTGACGATCAATGATATCTATACCGGAAACGGAGTCAGCGAACTGATCACGATGTGTATGCAAGGGTTGCTAGACAATGGAGATGAAGTACTGGTTCCAATGCCGGACTATCCGTTGTGGACTGCCTCGATTGCTTTAGCTGGAGGTACACCTGTTCATTATATTTGCGATGAAGAGGCAGAATGGTATCCTGATATTGATGATATCAAATCAAAAATAACGAGTCGGACAAAAGCGATCGTCATCATCAATCCTAATAATCCTACTGGGGCACTTTATCCAAAAGAATTATTAGAAGAAATCGTTGAAGTAGCCCGACAAAACAACCTGATTATTTATTCTGATGAAATTTATGACCGCTTAGTGATGGATGGCCTAGAACATATTCCGATTGCTACATTAGCGACTGATTTGTTCGTTGTTACGCTGAACGGTCTATCCAAGTCTCATCGTGTGGCAGGCTTTCGAGTCGGCTGGATGGTCCTAAGCGGAGATAAATCACACGTCAAAGGCTATATAGAAGGGCTGAATATGTTGTCTTCCATGCGTTTGTGTTCCAACGTCTTGTCTCAGCAAATCATCCAAACGGCGCTGGGCGGTTATCAAAGTGTTGATGAGCTGCTCCTGCCAGGCGGAAGGATCTATGAGCAAAGAGAATATATCTATAATGCAATCAATGATATTCCTGGTCTTTCAGCTGTAAAACCAAAAGCTGCTTTTTATATATTCCCTAAAATCGATACAAAACGATTCAATATTTTGGATGATGAAAAATTCGTCTTGGACTTTTTACATGAACATCATATTCTGCTCGTACACGGTGGCGGATTCAATTGGAACCAGCCAGATCATTTTCGGATCGTCTATCTTCCTAAAATGGATGATTTGAAACAAACGGCTAAGAAAATGAGAGAATTTTTAGCGACATATCGACAAAAGTGACTTTAAAAAAAGCAAATTTTCCAGAAAGAGAGCCACAGACAAATGTACTGAGGCTCTCTTTCTAATGGAGATCTCTTAAATAACTAAAGTCATATTATTTAGTTGCAAGTCTTTTCTTGAAGTTTGCGACTTCCTAAAGTAAAATACGGATAGAATGCGAATACGCATATTTTGGGGAGGATACTTATGGAAACGTTAATCGAGTCCTTTGGCACGATCATTAAAGAGATTCGAAAAGAACAAAAAATGACGCAAAAGATGCTTTCGCAAGATATTTGTTCACAAAGTGTACTAAGCCGGATCGAAAATAATGAGGAACTGCCGAATGTATTGGTGATGATGCAGATTTGTCAACGGCTAGGAGTAACGATTGATCATGTGATGAATCTCTCTCGAAAAACTACTCGGACAAACGATAAATTATTTGAACTGTTGGATAGTTGTTTCCAAAAACGTGATTATCGCAAGTTAGAACAAGTACTAAAATCTTCTGATATTTCTGAGAATCTGTATCAAGCAACTGACTTTCAACGATATTATTATTATCTCGGTGTTTGTGAATTCACGTTGCGTCAAAATATTTCTCAGTCTCTTTATTATTTAAAAGAAGCATTAAGCTACTCTAGCCAAAAAGAAAGAATCCATGTCTCTGACACAGAAATACAACTGATTAGTTGTATCGGAAAAATATATGGTGTGGCAGGAAAAACTGCTGAAGCCCGCTACTATTTGAGTCGAAGCATCCAACTGCTGCATCAATCAGCTGATGAACGATCAAAAAGTGAATTTTCGCAAATTTTTTATAATTATGGAAATTTCTTATTCCATCAAAATGAAATTGACGAAGCACTAGAGCAGGTGAACCAAGGAATCTATTGGGCTCAAGAGAAAAATAGTTACTATTATCTCAATGATTTATTTGTGCTTAAGAGCTTGATATACAAGCGTAAAGAAGAACCAGAAAGAGCAGCATTTTATGAAGGATTGGCACAAGCTGTGAAACAAATTTCAAAAAATCTATAAATGGTGTAGACCATTCTTGACTTCTTCTCTAAATAAGAGTACTTTAGAGGTAGAAAAACAAAGGGAGAGAATAGAATGAGAACTTTTATCTATGCTGACAAATTCTTTTTAGCGTCAGGCGTCAAAAATGCAGGCTATCTTGAAATTACCGATGGGCTTTTTGGTGAATACACCAAAGAACTACCTGAGGGAGAAGTCAACATCATTGACCAAAGCGGCAAATGGATTGCTCCTGGTTTGGTAGATACACATATTCACGGCTATATGAATCATGATGTAATGGACAACGATGCAGAAGGTATCAAAGTGATGTCTGAAGGTCTATTATCTTGTGGAGTGACTTCATTTTTACCAACAACATTGACGTCAAGCAAAGAACGTTTAAAAGATGTAGCTGAGACAATCGGCAAAATGTATCAAGAAGCACCAGGAGCTAAAATCAAAGGAATCTATTTTGAAGGTCCTTTCTTCACAGAAGAACACAAAGGGGCACAAAACCCAAGTTATTTCGGTGATCCTGATTTGGATACTTTCCATGAATGGCAAGAAGCTTCAGGCGGTTTGATCAAAAAAATTGCTTTAGCACCGGAACGTCAAGGTGTAGAAGAGTTTGTCAAACAAGTGACTGAAGAAGGAGTAGTTGTTTCTCTAGGGCACAGTAACGCTACGCTAGAAGAAGCGCAAAAAGCTGTTGAAGCAGGCGCCAGCGTGTTTGTCCATGCTTTCAATGGGATGCGCGGATTGAATCATCGCGAACCAGGTATGGTAGGTGCGTTATTATCTTTAGAACATGTCTTTTCTGAATTGATTTGTGACGGACATCATGTACATCCAAATGCGGCAGGAATCCTAATGGAAAAAGCAGGACATGAGCATGTCGCTTTGATTACAGACTGTATGATGGCCGGTGGGATGCCTGATGGAAATTACAATTTAGGTGAATTTCCGGTAGTAGTAAAAGAAGGAACGGCACGTTTGGAATCTGGCAACTTAGCTGGAAGCATCTTGAAATTGAAAGAAGCAATTAAGAATGTCGTGGATTGGGGACTAGCAACACCAGAACAAGCAGTCATGATGGCTAGTCTGATTCCAGCAATCAGTTGTAAAATCGATGACACATGTGGAAAAATCGCTCAAGGACGCGACGCAGACTTTATCGTATTGAACCCTGATATGACATTGGAAGCAACTTATCTAGATGGTGTGGAACGTTTCCACGCATAATATAATCTAAGATAGAGGCTGGGACAGAAGCGTTTAACTCCAAGAAATAAGAAGGAATTCACGAAAATTGCTTTTCAAATCTTTGTGAATTTCAGCTTATTTCCGAAGGAGTTGCTTCTGCTTCCGCCGTTTATACGTGTTTAGAGCGTGAGACAAAAGTGTTCTTTACTTTTGTCCCACGCTCCTTTTTGTGTTCTAACGAATATCACTTTACATAAGTTTCAAAAGTTTCTTTAATTCCTTATTGTTCAATAGTTAACAATATAAAGATAAAATAAAAAATATTAATACGTATTAGCTGAATAAAAGCATTTTGAATTGTGAATAAATGAACATTAATAGGAGGAAAAAGATGAATTTATTTGATATTTTCCGATCGACTTTGACAGATATGTCGATTGTTAGTGCAATCACTTCAACAGTTTTTATTATATTATTAGGGTTTATTTGTAGAAAAAAGGAAATTTTTTCTGAATCTGTTGGAAAAATCCTATCGAAAGTTGTCTTAACAGCGGCTCTGCCAGCACTTGCATTTCGAGCTTTCATGCAAGATATCAATACAGAACTATTGATGCAAGGAATCAATGTCTTGATTTGGGGGTTAGTGATTTATATTATTCTTATTCTAGTTTCAAGACCATTTTTCTTAAGTTATAAAGGGGATAAGCAATCAACGTTGCGTGTCCTGACAATCTTTGGTTCTACGACCTTTTTCGGGACACCGATTGTCAGTGCGATTTATGGACCGGTCGGCGTGATGTATTCCTCGATTTTCAACATTGGTTATCGGATCTTTTTGTATTCTTATGGATACATAAAAATGAGTGGCTTGAAGATGGAAGCCAAAAATATCAAAGCGATGTTCGTTAATCCAATCATCATCGCTACTTTTGCCGGCCTTTTCATTTGGCTTTTCCAAGGATATCTTCCATAAGTGTCAGTTACAGGTGCAGAAGGAGAGATAAGCCAAGTAGCGTTTTTGCGAATTGACCAGACAGCACCTTGGCTATTTCAGCCAATGGATTATTTAGCTGGTTTAAGTTCGCCATTGGCATGGCTAGCAATCGGCGCAACATTAGGTGAAGTAAGTTTCAAAAAAGCTGCTTCTGAAAAAACATCATGGTATTACAGTTTAGTCAAAGTGGTATTTGTACCTGCGTTGAATATCGTGATTTTAGCAGTTTTGACGGCAACAAATATTCTACCGGTCAATTTTGAAGCACTGGCAACGATTGTTATCATGATGGCTACACCAGCCGCAACTGTGGCAGCAGCCTATGCTATCAGTTTTGATAGGGAGGCACTTTTAGCCTCTAATGCATCCTTACTGTCAACTATTTTTGCTATAGTACTGACACCTGTATGGATCGTTGTATTGCAAATGATTCACGGCATAGGTTTGTTTTGATAGGAAATGGAGGAGGAAAGTATGAGAATCGCATGTTATGGTGTTCGTCCGAATGAGATCGATTTTTTTGAGCAATTGAATATTTACCATTATGAACTGAGTCTTTATGAAGAACTACTGACGCATGACAATATTGAATCAGCTAAGGCCCATGATGCTGTACTGCTGAGAGGAAATTGTATAGCAGATGAGATCAATCTTGCAAAAATGCAGAAATATGGGATTCGCTATGTTTTTACCCGAACTGTGGGAGTCAATCATATCAATCTACAAGCGGCAGCTGATTTTGGTATGACAGTAGCCCGTGTCCCATCATATTCGCCAAATGCTATAGCAGAATTATCTTTGACTTTTGCCATGATGCTTTTGAGAAATACAGCGTATACGACGATCCGAACATCTTTCAAAGATTTTCGAGTGGATGAACAAATGTTTAGCCGTGAAATCAGAAATTGCACAGTAGGTATCATAGGAACAGGCAGAATAGGATTGACGGAAGCGATTTTGTTTAAGGGGCTAGGAGCCAAAGTGATCGGCTATGATATCCATCAGACAGAAGCTGCTAAAAAAGTATTGACGTTTCACTCACTCGAAGAATTGTTAGCAAAAAGCGATATCGTCAGTATCCATGTACCTCACATCCCAGGTGAAAACGATCAAATGATCAATGAAGGATTTTTGGCTCAAATGAAAAGAGGCAGTATCTTGATCAATACAGCTCGTGGAGAGCTTCAAGATAATGCAGCTATTTTAAGAGCTTTGAAAAGCAATCATTTAGCTGGTTTTGCAACCGATGTTTTTGCAAATGAAACAGATGTCTTTTTCCGATCTTTCAAGCCATGGGAGACGATTCCAGATCCTGCTATCCAGCAACTAGTAGAATTGTACCCTGGAGTTCTTATAACCCCTCATGTAGGTTCAAATACAGATGAGGCATTGTCAAATATGATTTCGACAAGCTTCGAGAACTTCCGCGAAATAATAGAAACTGGAAAAACGAAAAATGAGGTATCTCTTCCTAAAGCGCGTCAATTAAAATAAGGAAACATGGGCACGCACCATTAATATGTTTAAAAATAGAGGTTGTGACAGAAGTGGTCAGCTTCA
>NZ_KV815627.1:8131-18710 GCF_001814285.1 Enterococcus sp. HMSC076E04
AGAAGCTACTTCTGGAACACCATTTATTCGGAAAAAAAGGCTGTGACAAGACTTTTTTCACAGCCTTTATTTAGTATTAGATAACTCGATGACTCAACAATAATCCGTGAGTTTTTTTCGCCCATTCTTTGTCAATTCATAACAGGTTAGTGGTCGACCAATCTCCAAATATCTGATTCTTTCATTCAGTATATCTTGTTCCACCAAAAAATTTAAATATTTCTTGACGGAGATACGTGAAAGTGCACTTTTTTGAGCCAGTTCTTTTGTTGAAAAAATAGTCTCTTCTTTTAGGATAGATGCACTGATTTTTTTTAAAGTCAGTTTTGACAGACCTTTAGGCAAATCAATGAATGAAGGTGTTTCGTGAATGGGAGTGGTATGGTTGAATACTTGATCGATCAATTTCTGATCTGCTTTTTCAGTCGTTTGGATCGTCTGAGAGAAAGCAAGGTATTTTTCAATCGCCAACTGGAAACGTTGCAAAGTGAAGGGTTTGATCAAATAATCTAAGGCACCATATCGGATCACAGTTTTTATGGTTTCGATATCATCTGCAGCGGTTATCAAGATCACTGGGATATCGTTTCCTTGCTGTCTCAGCCAAGATAAAAAATGGATACCACTTTCGCCAGGCATATATACATCAAGCAACAGCAGATCTGCGTTTTTTTGTCTGAAATATTTTTTTCCTTCTTCTACATTTCTGAAACTTTCGATTACGTTCATATTAGGTATACTTTCCACAAACGTACGATTCAATTCTGCAACCATTGGATCATCTTCAATTATTAGGACATTTGTCATCATTTTGATCTTCCTTTTTTGGTAATTCTAGATAGACGATTGTACCGCCATTTGCTTGTTTGGAAAATTCTAAGATCCCACCGTGACGTTTGACAATTGAATGGATGATATTCAACCCATATCCACGATTGATTCCTTTCGTCGAAAAACCTAGCGTAAATATTTTTTCTGAGATTTCTTCTGATATTCCGACACCGTCATCGCAGACGGTCACGAT
Source organism: Enterococcus sp. HMSC076E04 (assembly GCF_001814285.1). Classification (NCBI taxonomy): domain Bacteria; kingdom Bacillati; phylum Bacillota; class Bacilli; order Lactobacillales; family Enterococcaceae; genus Enterococcus; species Enterococcus sp. HMSC076E04. The sequence continues at coordinate 9,156 of NZ_KV815627.1, forward strand.
GAATACTTCCGCTTCTGTGTCATAGTTTAAATCGAGCCGAACCTGTCCGTTTCTTTCAGGCATTTGAAGTACGGCTTCTTTAGCATTATCAAGTAAGTTCCCTAACACTTGCAAAAGTGAATGGATGGAGTCGTCCATCTCCATTTTAGGGATAAAAGAATCGCTTTCTAACAACATTTCAACAGATTGTTCTTTGGCTTCGTTTATTTTTCCTAATAAAAAACCGGAAATCGCAGGGACTTTGATCAGATTTGAAACTTGGCCAATCTCTTTTTTATAATTTTGATTTAGCTGTTGGATAAAATGGGTGACTTCTTCATATTTCTTCAAGTCAATCAAGCCAGAAATGACGTGAAGTTTATTCATAAATTCATGAGTTTGAGCTCTCATAGAGTTTATATATTGTTTCGTCCCTCCAAGCTCCTCCATTAATTTCATTACTTCTGATCGATTTCGTAAAGTTGCGACTGCTCCTAAAAAACGGTCATTGCTAAAAAGAGGTGTAACGCTAGAAATAGTTTCTATCCCATTTAAATACATGGATTGAGTCCGAACAGTCGTTTGGTGCTCGATTGTCTCTTTAAACAATACGTCATATAGATTATCGCTGATTTTTTTTCCTACTTCGAAATCCGACAGCCGTTTTGTTTGATAGAAAATATTTTTTGCAGGTGTATTGATCAAGAGGATAGTTTTATCAGAAGAGATGGCCAATATTCCTTCATCTACTTCATTTTCGATAATCGTTTTTTCACTTAACTGTTCCGCTATTTCTTGCGGTTCAAGTCCAAGCAGTACTTTTTTCATTTTTTGGGCAAGAAAAACGGCGCCTATGATGCCTACGCTAAGTCCGATGATCAATGAAAAAACAATCATTTTTTGTCCATCTTTGACCTGATTGTCGATCGTGTTGTTCGTCAAGCCAACACAAACTGCACCAATAATCTCTTGATCATAATAAATAGGGACGAAATAGCGGAAGCCGAACCCTAACATTCCTTCTTTTTCAGAGAAAAATTCTTGTCCTCCAATCACTTTTTTCACATCTTCATGACTTGAGAAAGGAAGGCCGATGTAACTTGGGTCTGCGTGAGAATATCGAATGCCTTCAGGGTCCATGACAACAATAAAATCTAAATTCGATGCCACCATGATTTCATTCGTGATTCCTTGAATCACATGTGTCGGATCACCAGTCTGAAGCTTTTTTTGGATGAGTTTATCGCTGGCAACGATTTTAGCGATGCTAGAGATTCTATCTGACACACTAGATCGGTTCATCGAAAGAATAAAATTCCTAATCAATATGGCAGAAACAATCAAAGAAACGAACGTGGAGAAACAAACGACAAGAATGATGGTATTTTGGAGCTTTAATGGTTTTTTCTTAAGGAAAGGAAACATAGGCTACCTCGAAAGAATTTATTGTGAAAATTTTAACATGAAAAATGAAAATTAACAAATTGGCATTGATAAATAGAAGCTTTCTATGAATAAATACCTTTGAATCGGTGAAAGAAGCTATACAGAATTTTCAAACATTGGTATGATAGACGTAGAAAGGGAAGGAGGCGTGTATATGATAGGGGGAATCGCACTTGAGACGATTTATTGGTATACATTGCTGATTTGTGCGGGGTTGGCAGTTCTTTTGATTATTTTTGGAGATGTCTTCGACTTTGATGGCCCACTTGATCCAATGCTTATTATCCCTTGGCTAACTTTTACAAGTTTGTTTGGTTTTCTTGGTGAGCGTCTAACGGATCAATCCTCTTTATTTTTATTTATTGCCAGTGGAGCCATATCGACAGTTTTGGTATTTTTGCTTAATTTCTATCTATTGATGCCGATGAAACATGCCGAATCAACGATGTCGTCTTCTGAAAAGACTTTGGAAGGGCAAGTAGCTGTTGTGATCACACCAATCCCTGTACGGGGCATGGGAGAAATCCAATTAAAAAGTGTTACCGGTTCCATTAGTCGTCCTGCTTGTTTCTACAGCCCCCAAGAACAGATAGCGGAGCGGGGAACGAAAGTATTGATCATTGAGATCAAGGAAAGAATCTGTTATGTCATGCCTTATGAAAGCATGATAAAAGCTTAAAGGAGCGTGTGTTAAATGGGAATACCAGTTGTTTTTATCGCGATCGCAATCGCAGCGTTGATTTTGCTGATGCTACTGATCGTCTTTGTAGCGAAGTACCAAACAGCAAAACCAGATGAAGCGTTGATCATCAGTGGAAGTTATTTAGGAAGCAAAAATGTACACAAAGATGAAAGTGACAACAAAATCAAAATCGTGCGAGGAGGCGGAGCGTTCGTCTTACCGGTTTTCCAACGTTCGAATCGAATCAGTCTATTATCTAGCAAATTGGACGTTTCTACTCCAGAAGTGTATACAGAACAAGGCGTACCGGTGATGTGTGACGGTACTTCGATCATTAAAATTGGTTCTTCTGTAGAAGAGATTGCTACAGCAGCAGAACAGTTTTTAGGTAAGACTAGAGAAGAATTGGAGAATGAAGCAAGAGAAGTATTGGAAGGTCACTTACGTTCGATTCTAGGTTCTATGACTGTAGAAGAAATCTACCAAAATCGTGATAAGTTCAGTCAAAGCGTACAAGAAGTCGCTTCTGTAGACCTTGCAAAAATGGGATTGATCATTGTTTCTTTCACTATCAAAGAGGTCAGAGATAAAAATGGTTATCTTGACTCTTTAGGGAAACCAAGAATCGCCCAAGTCAAAAGAGATGCAGATATAGCAGAAGCAGAAGCTTTAAAAGAAACGCGTATCAAAAAAGCTCAAGCAGAAAAAGAATCACAAGCAGCTGAATTACAACGACAAACAGAAATCGCAGAATCATTGAAAGAAAAAGAATTGAAACTAGCAACCTACAAACAAGAACAAGATGTTGCTAAAGCGAAAGCAGACCAAGCCTACAACTTGGAAAGCGCCAGAGCACAACAACAAGTAATCGAGCAAGAAATGCAAATCAAAATCATAGAACGTCAAAAACAAATCGAATTAGAAGAAAAAGAAATTACACGTCGAGAAAAGCAATACGATTCGGAAGTGAAGAAAAAAGCAGATGCCGATCGTTACGCTAAAGAACAAGAAGCACAAGCTCAAAAAGTCAAAGAAGTGACCGAAGCAGAAGCCGAACGTTTCCGTGTGGAAGCACTAGCAGAAGCGGAAGCCAATAAGACAAGGTTAGCTGGACAGGCAGAAGCAGAAGCAGCATTAGCAAAAGGAAAAGCAGAAGCCGAAGCAAAACAAAAAATTGCCAATGCCTTCAAGGAATATGGCGAAGCAGCTGTCTTGAGTATGGTTATCGATATGCTACCGCAATTGATGCGCGAAGCAGCACAGCCGCTAGGAAATATCGAAAAAATCTCTGTTGTCGATACAGGAAGCAGCTCAGGAGAAACCAGTGGAGCGAACCGAGTGACAAATTATGCCACAAACTTGCTTTCTACTACTCAAGAAACATTAAAAGCGACAACAGGACTTGACTTGAAGGAAATCGTAGAGAATTTGTCGACACGTGGGACTACTAGCCAAGTAAATATGTATGAAGCACCAAAAGAGGCAGAACAACACTCGATGAAGGAAGAATAAAGTAGTACACTTCACCGATCAATAAAAAATGGAGGAAGGCTTTTCAAGTTCTTCTCTCCATTTTTTATGTTATTTCAAAAGAAAATCAGTCCTCGCTATTTTTCTTTTGTTTTTGGATCTTAGCTTCTATCTCTTGTAAACTTGTTCGCAGCAATCGTTCTTTCTTTTGGAGTTCGACCAAATCTTCTGATAGTTCTTCCTTCTTTTCTGTTTTAGGCGGACGAAGAAAGAAATTGATACCGATCGCAATGAATGTTCCTATAAAAGTATCTAGTACTCGTTGGATCGCGTACAAAGCAGATTCACCTTGAGGGATACTCAATGCGATCAGCAATAACGTAGCGATTGCGGAAATGATGCCGGAATTATTGTTGATGCCGTCTGACACGACAATCACAATAATTACTAGAATAGGAAGCAGGATCAATTCTACCAAAAAATCATTGTGAAAATAGCTTTTGACAAAAAAATAAATGATAGCTAGTGTACCACCTAATGTGTTGCCAATGATCCTAGATTTTCCAAAAGAAACGGTTGTAGTCAAGTCCTGACGCAAAGAAAAAACAGCAGATAATGCAGCAATCATTGGGATTCCTCGTTGAGTCAAATGAAAAAACAAGATACATAAAAAAACAGCTAAGGCACTTTTGATCGTACGCATACCTAGTCGAAAACGGCCAAATTGCATAGAGATTCTCCTTTTTGTTCTTTTTACCATCATACCTAAACTTTTGTCTGATAGCTAGTTTTTCATTATTCAAGTATAATTAAAACAGAAAAAGGGGGGAGTAAATGCGTATAGGAATGCGAACAATCAAAACGGTGATCAGTGTCTTCTTTTCAATGGTCACAGCGGGTAGCTTATCGCTATTGTATTGGCCAGCTGCAGGAATCATTGCATTATTGAGTGTGGGAAATACAAAACGCTCTACATTGCGTACAGGGATGAATCGAATCGCAGCCTTTATATTAGCTACGGCAACAGCACTGTTCAGTTTTTTTGCTGTTGGGTATACTATTTTTGGCTTCAGTCTTTTTTTATTCCTGTTCATCCCACTTGCCTCTCGCTTCAAATTAACTGAAGGAATCGTCGTAAATTCGGTTTTGGTCACTCATTATTTAGTGGAGGAAAACATGTCTTGGCAGCTGATCGGCAATGAAGCGGGATTAATGGCGATTGGATTAGTATTTGCTTTGCTTGCGAATGTCTATATGCCAGATCGTACGAAGCAGCTGAAGGAAAACCAAATACAGATTGAAAAAGAATTTCGGAATATCTTGAGACAAATGGCAGAATTTCTTTTATCGGAAAATAAAGGAGATGTGCAGATCAAATGCGAACATTTGCTGACATTCATTCGCGAAAGCCAAGAAGATGCCAGAGAACATCAAGAAAACTACTGGCTCAGACAGCCGCTATACTATGAAACTTACTTCTCTATGAGACGAGCACAGGTCAATGTGATTAAAGACATGTTGGAAAATCTAGAGCGGATCCAACAACCAGCTTATTATGGAAAACATATCTACGGTTTATTGATTTATACGGCAGAAACATTTTCAGAGTCAAATGATGGCAGACAAATCTTAGCGCGTATTGAAGAAGTTTATGTATTGTATCGGCAAATGCCTCTGCCGACTAGTCGCCCTGAATTCGAGGACCGAGCAGAATTGTTCCAGTTTTTGCAGTCTTTTAAAAGTTTTATTGAAATCAAGGCAGAATTCTCCCAACAAAAAATCAAAAAATAGAGGTTTTGAATTCAGCTAATACTCAGGTCAAAAAGCTGATTTCACAACCTCTTTCTTAAACGGTGTTCAAAAGCCAGTTTCTCGGTATTAAGCCAAATTTGTGCAAAAATGTGGAAAACCATTTTCACAAAATTTTTCTTAATACTCGAAACTAAGCGGCTTTTTCACAACCTCTTCTTTAAACGGTGTTCAAAAGCTTGCATCTGCGGGAACAAGTCCAGCCAAACGAAAAATAGGAGGAGCTATTTTTGTTCGGCTGTTCTTATTGCTTGATGCAGACCAGCTTTTTCACAACCTTTTAAAATTACATATTTTTCCATAAAACTTGCATTTGATCCAAGATGTCGATGACATCTTTTGTCAAGAAGAGAGAACGATTTGGCAAGTCACCTTCGATCATGTGTACCATATTGTTGTTTATTTCGTAATTCATGGCTTCAGAAGTACGCCCGCTTTCGATGAATTCCTTCGTACCGTCTGTAAATAGGATCTCCGCACGATCCGCACGAGGATAATCAGCAATCGTCACATAGCCGTTTTCAAAGGCCACGATACCGACTTTTGGCATTTTTGCCTGAAAAGTCAAGCTGACAGCAGCAAGTTCATTTTCTTTGTTGCGCAAAATAGTGACTGATTGCTCGTCTACGCCTGTTTCAAAAGGGACCATTGTAGAGGCAACTACTTCAGGCTGAGAACTCAAAAAGAAACGAGCGAAAGATACCGCATACGTACCGATATCCAATAGAGCTCCACCAGCTAATTCAGGATTGAAGAATCGGTTTTCTGGATCTGGTTCCTTATAACTGCCGAAAGGTGCTTGGATCATTTTTAAAGCCCCTAGTTTTCCTGTATCCATTATTGAGCGTAATTGCTGATAAAGCGGCATGTTGAAGATAGTCATGGCTTCTGCTAAAATCAGATTCTTTTCTTCTGCTAAACGCATAGCGTCAGCCAGTTCTTTTTTGTTCATCGTGATGGCTTTTTCGCATAAGACGTGTTTGCCTGCTTCCAATGCTGCCAAGATATGGTCGATATGCTGTTTATTTGGTACAGCAATGTATATGATGTCGATTTCAGCATCGTCTAACATTTCTTGATAGCTTCCGTAAGCTTTTGGAATATTGTAACGGTGTGCGAATTTTTCCGCTTTTTCTGAAGTTCTGGAAGCAACCGCTGTTAGTTCACTTGTCTCTTGATTGAAGCTTTCGGCAAACTCATGTGCGATGGTACCTAGTCCAACGATTCCCCATTGATATTTTTTCATCTGAAAACGCTCCTTCATAGTTGGATTGAGATTCTTTTCTGTCTATCATTATAACAAAAATCACGAAGAATGAAGGGGAGAGGACTTGAAACATTAAAAAAAATGAAAGCAGCGATTTAACAGGTGCTTTTTGACTAAAACTTAAGTAGAATAGTTAAAAGGAGGGGATAAACGTGCATCAAGTATATATTGATCTTATTATGAGTGTATTATTGGAACAGTTTGAAACTGAAAAAAACTTTTTAGATGAATACTTGCTGATCAGCCCAGAACAATGGAAAAAATGGAAAGATGGCGAGAAAAATTTGCCTTCTGAAGCGATGCAGAAAGTAAAAAATCTTTTCACTGATTATGAATGGATGCTTACGCAAAAGATTTTGCGTCAAACGATTATTTTTCCCGAGAAACGAAATATTGCTGTTGCAGAGTATAAACAAATTAAAACACGTATCGCGCAAAAATGGCTAAGCAGCAAAGCAGCAAAAGTCGAGCTGATCCCTTTGAAAAACAATCAGCAGGCTGGTAGGTACCTTGACTTGAAAGTAAGTATTCAATATGATGAATGGGGCTATGACGATATTTTGAATTTTCGTCTGCCAGCAGATGTTCAAAAACAGATTGAAGGAGAAAAAATCGAACTTCTTGATTGGGTGAATGAAAATCTGGAAGAAACTTACGTTCATGATACGAACGGGGAACGTGAAGAACAACGAAAGGATTTTTCAAGTGAATAAATTTTTAGGAATTGGAGCAGTTGTGATTATGATCGCAGCAATGGGCTATGTTATTTTTAGCGATGATGACGCGCATGTTCAAGCCGGCAATCAAACGGTCGAACGAACAAGCACCAAAACAACTGCTAGTAAAGAAAAGAACAGTCAAACAACAAGCAGCAAGGCAAAGGACAAAGAAACACAAGATCGTACATCCAAACAATTGCCAGATGTTAAAACAGACGATTGGCAGCTAGTTTTGGTTGGTCCAGATCACAAATTAGAAAAAGAAATCGATGAGTCTACTCAATTGGCATCATTGAGTAATGGCTATTTGATCGACAAACGTATTGCTCCGGAATATGAAGCATTTGCTAAAGCTGCCGAAGAAGCTGGGTTTCCGTTAGTTATGGTTTCAGCTTACCGGTCTGTATCATCCCAACAACAAGTTTTCGAACAAAATGTCCAAGATGTGATGCGTCGCCAAGGTGTATCAGAAGAGGAGGCGACAAAAATCACTAAAGAAACGATTACGGAGCCAGGATACAGCGAACACCACACAGGTCTGGCAGTCGATGTCGTCGATCAAAACTGGTACAACAGTTATCCTTCTACTGTATTGGATGCAAGTTACGGAGATCAGTCTGGAGCTAAATGGATCGCAGAGAATGCTGCGCAGTATGGATTTATCGTTCGTTATCCAAAAGGACGCGAAGATATAACTAAAATCACATATGAACCTTGGCACTTACGTTATGTCGGTAAAGAAAATGCTGAGTATATCACCAAACACCAATTGACGCTAGAAGAATATCTGAATGAATTAAATGAAAAGTAGGAATTGATCATGGCGAAAAAAAAGTGGAAAAAGCAAAAGCGTAAGAATATCCGTTGGCCAGCAGTGGTTGCCGGTGTAGTAGTGATACTCCTAGCCTTTGTTTTTTCCTTGAAGAATCTGTCTTCTCCTTTTACTGATAATCAGCAAGAAAATGAAGCGCAATCCCATCAGCAATTTATTGAACGGCTTGTTCCACATGCCCAAGAACTACAAGATGGTTATGGAGTGCTTCCTAGTATCATTTTAGGACAAGCTATATTAGAATCGAATTGGGGAAAAAGTACCTTGGCTAGCAAATACAATAATCTTTTCGGGATCAAGGCTTATGGGGATCAGAAGAAAGTAAGCCTGGAAACAAAGGAATTTGTTAACGAAGAATGGATAACTATCCAAGGAGACTTCAAAGTGTATGATTCATGGGAACAGTCCATGGATGACCATACACAACTGTTCGTCCAAGGAGTAGATTGGAATCCTGCACTGTATGAAAAAGTGATTACGGCCACCAATTATCAGGAAGCCGCACAAGCATTGCAAGATGCAGGTTATGCGACAGACCCCGGTTATGCGCAAAAAATCATCCAGGTCATCGAGACGTACCAGTTGAATCAGTATGACCGGAGATAGCAAAGGAGAAGTGGCTGATGGCAGAACAATTTACGCCGGAAATCATGACGGAATTGAGAAAAGATATCGTAAGAGTACCGGAAATCATTTTAGAAGCAAGCGGGATCAAGATATTTGGAAAATTGATTCGTTCGATCATCTTTACTACGGATATCGCAATCATACGAAATACAAATGCGAATGCAGTAATTGCTGTGTATCCTTTTACACCACATCCAGCAATTACTAAAAGTATCATTGAGGCAGCTGATATTCCGGTTTTTTCCGGTGTAGGAGGCGGATTGACACAAGGTGCTCGTTCTTCTTACATGAGCATGTTTGCAGAAGCGCAAGGTTCTTTAGGGGTCGTTTTGAATGGTCCTACACCTTTAGAGACAGTGAAAGAAGTTTGTCGAGTAGTTGATATCCCAGTTATCAGTACGGTAACATCGAAATATACAGAAATTGATGAAAAGCTAGCAGCTGGTATTTCGATTATCAATATCAGTGCGGGAAAAGAAACTGCAGAAGCAGTACGTCATTTTCGTAAAAAGTATCCTGAACTTCCTATTATTGCGACAGGCGGACCAACGGAAGAAAGTATTGCTGAGACCATTCAAGCAGGAGCAAATGCCATCACGTATACGCCGCCAAGTAGCGGAGAGCTTTTTAGTCGTAAAATGGAAAAATATCGGGAAACTGAAAAAGGAAACATGGATAACAGGTAAGAAGTAGAGGCTGGGACAGAAGCGTTTAACTCCAAGAA
>NZ_KV815627.1:18810-92170 GCF_001814285.1 Enterococcus sp. HMSC076E04
GTGTTCTTTACTTTTGTCCCACGCTCTTTTTCCGGTTAAACGGTGTTCTCTTACCAATTCCTCGGTCACAAGTCACAATATTCATCAAACATGGGAAGCTGTTTTTTTTAAATTGTTTCTTGTGACTCGGAGCTGAACGGCAGGCTCGCGACCTCTTTTATACTTGGTCCTATTTGTTCGAAATTCAGAAATAAAAGAAGATTTTTTTGTTTTTTTATCTGTAATGTACATATAAACGGTCGGAATATGTTGTTATTATTAGCTTTACGTCAAAAAAATGTCTTGATTTATTGAAGCGCTTTCTATAGAATGAAAAACGAATAAAAACTAAAAAAGGCACCCGGCAATTTAGTAGCAGCTAAATCGCCGGGGCTTGAAAAGTCAGCGGGAACTGACCAATCAAGTTGCCATAGTCAATGCTTGTGCATCGACGTGTATATTGTACCTAATTTCATACAGAATTACTAGTTATTTTTTCTGATTTTTAAGGGAATAATATACGCAGAGTGGCACGCTTATTTAGCTATGTCAAGGATATTGGACGGTTGTCTGATATCCTTTTTTCTTTGCGCAATTATCCTCCCATCATTGAAGCAAGAAGTGTTTGTAGCAATGGAAAAAGAATCAGCACTATCTAATTTTCCTTGAAAGTATTGAGTTGTTCATCCTAGGCAGAACAAAAAGGCAAGCCTTGGTTTTTATTCGCCTTAAAAAAAGATGGTTTTATAAATATATACTGTATAAAAATACAGTATATTGAAAAATGTCAATGGAAGTAGAGGTGTAGAAAATGAAGAAAAAAATGAGAATCATCTTAGCATTAAGTGTTATGTTATTATTCTTGACAGCTTGTGGGCAAGAGGATGACGAAAAAATCACGTTGAACATGGCTTGGTGGGGTTCACAAGTTCGACACGATGCAACGGTAAAAGTAATCGAGCTTTACGAAGAAAAAAATCCCCATGTGACGATCGAGTATGAATTCTATGATTATGAAGGATATTACACAAAATTAGGTACGCTAGCAGCATCAGATGATATCTGGGATATTTTTCAATTAAATAATCAATTTCCTCAATACATCAATCAGATTGAACCATTAGATGAATATGTGGAGCAAGGGATAATTGATGTTTCTAATGCGGATGAATCCTATTTGGCAACGACGATTTACGACGGGCAATTAGTTGGACTGTCCAACGGGGTGAACTCGTTTGCGATTGCTTACAATAAAAATATATTTGAACAATTAGGTATCCCTGAACCTGCTTCCAATTGGACATGGGAAGAATTTGAACAAATCAGCTATCAAATCACTGAAGAATTAGGGATCTATGCTATTTCAAGGTTCGAAGATTTTATAGCTGGCTGTATTATTCAAATACCGCAAGTTGAGAAAGGATTGAATTTTTATAATCAGGAGGATTTATCTAACAGCTTGGGATTCGAAAATCCGGATTATTTAACAGATTTTTTCCAGCTGCGTAAAAATCTGGTAGACAAAGGTGCCCATCCAGAACCGGGTGGTGGAGCTGCAAGTACGACAGATCTGTCTTTTCAGGCAGTTAGAGATAGCGAAGCAGCGATGGTTTTTCTATCAAGTAACCAGTTGACAGAAATTTTGTCAGGCGCTCCTGAAGACATGGAAATTCGATTGATTAATCCCCCTCGCAGAAAAGCAGATGGAGAATCTGGTATTCCTTTACGTTCTTCGCAAATGCTGAGTATGGCAAAAAATTCAGCACACAAAGAAGAAGCGGCTAAATTTATTGATTTCTTCCAAAACAGTGAAGAAGCCAATGAGATTTTAAAAGGAGAACGCGGTGTACCAATCATGTCCAATATTCGAGAACAACTCGCTCAGACAGATGATACAACTTTACAAGCGACATTCGACTATTTAGAAATGATCTCCGATATGGACAACGGTGAAGTAAATGTTTTTGATAGCGCTTTAAATCCAGAGATCCAAGATCAATACAATCTTTTGGTAGAAAAAGTCATCTATGAAGAAATGACGGCAGAAGAAGCAGCAGAGAGTCTTTATGAGTTTGCTTCAAACATTCTGGAATAGTAACAGGAGGAAAGCATGAAAAAAGAAAAACTAAAACGATTCATGAATCAAGATAACGTGGTCGGTTACGTATTTGCTTCTCCATTTATTCTAGGATTTCTATTGATAACGGTAATACCGATGATCTTGTCTCTTTATTATTCGTTCACCGATTATCGTCTGGGGAATCCAGTCTCATGGATTGGCTTGGATAATTATATAAAAATGCTAAGTGATGCTCGTTTTTTGAACTCCATTCGAGTCACTTTTCTCTATGTATTTGCCTCTGTGCCTGTGAAACTGATCTTTGGTCTATTGATTGCTTATCTTTTAACGAGAAATATCAAAGGGACGACTTTCTTTCGTTCTTTGTATTATGTACCTAGTTTGATTGGCGGCAGTATTTCTATTGCTCTAGTGTGGCGAGAATTATTTTCTAAAAATGGGTTAGTGAATATTTTTCTAGAACGACTAGGCGCACCAGCACTTTCCTGGTTTGGCGATCAAAAATTGGTCATGATCCCTCTTGTTTTGATGTCTGCTTGGCAATTCGGTTCGGCAATGATCATCTTTGCTGCAGGTATCAAAGAGATTCCAGCCTCGTATTATGAAGCGGCAGAGATCGATGGAGCGAATAAATGGCAGTCGTTTTACAAAATCACGCTACCTCTTCTTTCACCAATCATTTTGTATAACTTGGTCATGCAGACGATTGCAGCGTTTATGACTTTCACGCAAGCGTTCATCATTACCCAAGGTGGTCCGAATGATGCCACGAACTTTTATGCTCTTTATGTGTATAACCAAGCATTCTCTTTTAATTCTATGGGGTATGCTAGTGCTATTTCGTGGATCATGCTGTTGATCATGGGGGCTGTCACCTTTCTGATTTTCAAATCATCAAAAAAATGGGTCGTTGTGTGAACGAGGGAGGAAAAAATGAATAAAACAGTAATGAAATGGTTCCAGTACGGGTTTATTTTGCTATTAGGTCTAGTCATGATTTATCCAGTCTTGTGGATGATCGCAGGTTCTTTTAAAACGGATCAAGAGATTCTGAGTGGTTCACTGAATTTGATTCCAGAAACTTTTCGATGGGAAAATTACGCAGAAGGATGGGCAGGTTTTGCTGGAATCTCATTTTTCACGTTCTTTAAGAATTCGTTTGTCATCTCTGCGGTATCAACGATCGGGACAGTGCTGAGCTCGACTTGTATTGCTTACGCATTATCGAGGATCGATTTCAAAGGAAAAAGGTTCTGGTTCGTCGTCATGTTAGTAACGATGATGATTCCTGCACAAGTGATTTTGATCCCGCAGTTTATTATTTACAATCGGCTGAATTTGGTTGGTACGTATGTGCCGCTGATTTTACCGCACTTTTTTGGACAAGCATTTTTTATTTACCAGATCATGCAATTCATGGTTGGTATCCCCAAAGAGTTAGATGAATCTGCGATTATTGACGGATGCAGCAAATATAGTGTCTTTACCAAAATTATTTTTCCTTTGCTGAAACCTTCGATCATCACCACGATCATTATCCAGTTTTATTGGAAATGGGATGACTTTATGGGACCGCTGATCTATTTGAACAAGCCGAGATCTTATACCGTATCGATTGCCATCAAATTATTTGCAGATGCTGGATCTAGCACGACTTACGCTAGTATGTTTGCGATGTCTACGCTGTCTCTGCTGCCGGTTTTTCTGATTTTCTTATTCTTCAATAAATATCTCGTCCAAGGAATCAGTACAAGCGGCTTGAAAGGCTGAATATGAAAAAGCCAATAGAGGAGATGTTTCTTTACAAGATCAACTACTATTTCTGTCGGATTTTTTTAACCAGTCTTATCAGTCATGGTCTTTTCGCTTTTTTTCTAGGATGTTTTTTCACTTTAGGATTAACGCTTTCTGCTCATGTTATCTATCTGATTTATTTTTTGATGATGTATCCTGCTTATTATCTATCTGCCCATTATTTGGCGGAAAAGAAGGTAGGTTGGCGGAAAGAAAAAATCAAAAGGTCATGTTTCATTGTTGCGTTGTTTCAGCTGTTCGTTCTTATTTTTGCAGCTGATTGGTATTTGTTCATAGAAAAGGCTGATGCTTGGTATCTGATTCCTTTTCTATTGTGTCTGTTGCTTTTTGTATCCCATGGTTTTTTTAGTACGCTAATTGATGTCTGCAAAGAAGAGAAAGCAGATAGTCTTATTTATTTGATCAAAAGGAATATCTGGCTGTTGTCAAAAAACGTCAAAGGGTTTCTGTGGTATTTCTGTCTTTTGTATGGGCTGTTTTGGTGTATACAGTATGATTTTTTACTTGCTGCATTGCTGTATCCTGGACTGCCGTTTGTCACGGCATGCTGGTTAAAAGAAAAGGAGAATGAGTTTAAATGAAGAAAAAATATGTACAAGTCGGTCTTGGCGGAAGAGCTCGCTTTTTTTATGAGGCAATTGCCTCTACGTATCATCAAACTTGTGAACTGGTCGGTTTTTGTGATGTGTCTCAAACAAGAATGGATTATGCAAATCGAGTACTTGTGATCAAGTATGGACAGAAGAAAGTAAAGACATGTATGCCATCGCAATTTGAACAGCTACTGGATGATGTACAGCCAGATGAAGTCATTATTACGTCAGTAGATCGAACGCATCATGATTATATCATCCGTGCAATGAGAAAAGGGTATGATGTTATTTGCGAAAAACCTCTGACTATTGATGAGGAAAAAGCGCAAGAAATAATAACTGTCCAAAAACAAACGGGAAGGAATCTGCGAGTCACTTTCAATTATCGTTATGCGCCATATCACACGAAGATAAAGGAACTGCTGGAAAAAGACATAATCGGCGATGTTTTCTCTATCCACTTTGAATGGTTGCTGAATACGCAGCACGGGGCAGATTATTTCAGAAGATGGCATCGAAATAAACACAATAGTGGCGGACTTCTCGTGCACAAATCTACCCATCATTTTGATCTGGTGAACTTTTGGTTGAGTAGCCAGCCAAAAAAGGTATTCGCATTTGGTGGATTGAATTTTTATGGAATGCATAATGCGGAAAAACGCGGAGTAGAAACATTTTACAGTCGATGCTATGGAAGCGAACTAGCCAAAAATGATCCATTTGCTATAGATCTATCAGCCAATGAGGAATTACGAGAAATGTATTTGGAAGCAGAAGAAGACAGTGGATACATTCGTGATCGCAGTGTATTTTCCGATGATATCTCTATTGAAGATACGTTAGGAGTGACGGTCAAATACGAGACTGGTACGATATTGACGTATTCGCTAAATGCGTATATGCCGTGGGAAGGATTCAATGTTTCTTTTAATGGCAGCAAAGGACGGATCGAAATGAAAGTGATCGAAAAGTCCTATATCAACGCTGGTGGAGATAAAACAGACGAGGGAGCAGCCGTTCTTCAGTCCATCCAGGTCTATCCGATGTTCGGTGAACCCTATGAGGTAATCGTTGAACAAGAAGCAGGCGGACATGGCGGAGGAGATCCACGTTTGTTGGATGATCTATTTGGCGAAGCAAAGGAAGAAGATCCGTGGAATCGAGCAGCAACTCACGTAGATGGTATCCTGTCGATCTTGACAGGAATTGCAGCAAATCACTCTATTGCTTCAGGAAAAGCAGTGGCGATTGACGAACTTGTCAGCTTCAAGGAATAAGAAGGAATTTACGAAAATTATTTCCTGTACGTTATAAATCTGTGCGCTATTGCCGTAGGTTGTCTTTGGAACACTATTTATTCGAAAGAAGGGTTGTGACACGTTTTTTTCACAATCCTTTTTGTGTGGAATAGAATTTTTGGATAAGTGAAAATAAAAATAACTATTTAAACCCGAACAAAAAGGAGTAATGCATTAAAAATCATTAGATTTTACAAAAAAATAAGTAAACCACGTTGTCAGTTTCAGAAAGTAGTGTTAGACTATTTTCAATATTTGAAACAACATTCTTTATTCAAATATGTCAAACTGCCTTCACGTGCAAAACAGTTGCAAGAAAATGATTTTACACTATTATTAGTTTTACATACCTACTTATATATCGTCATAATATGGATGACAGTTTCTAGCCAGTACCGTAAATGCTGGACTATAAGTAAAAGATTGGCTATTTCACCCTTCTTTTCTTATGATAAAGTGGAGGGTGTTTTTCTTTAACAGAAACATAGTAGGTTTTTGCACAAAAGCGGTTTTTTGGTATTAATAAATGATAAAGGAGCAAATAAAGTGAAAGAATTAGTTGAACGTATTCAAAAAGACGGACGTATATTAGGCGAGGGCGTACTAAAAGTCGACAGTTTCGTCACTCACCAAGTAGACCCTGTATTGATGGAACAAATGGGACAACGGTT
The DNA here is from genome assembly GCF_001814285.1 of Enterococcus sp. HMSC076E04. Taxonomy (NCBI): domain Bacteria; kingdom Bacillati; phylum Bacillota; class Bacilli; order Lactobacillales; family Enterococcaceae; genus Enterococcus; species Enterococcus sp. HMSC076E04. The sequence goes on from NZ_KV815627.1 coordinate 25,247, forward strand.
TGCAGAAGTATTTAAAGAACAAGGGATCACGAAAGTTGTGACCATTGAAGCTTCTGGGATCGCACCAGCTTTATTTGCTGCAAAAGAATTAGGTGTTCCAATGATCTTCGCCAGAAAAGCAAAAAGCTTGACGATGGATGAAGAATTATTGACGGCTTCTGTTTATTCTTTTACGAAACAAGTGACAAGTACGATTTCTATTTCTCGTAAATTCTTATCTTCAGAAGATAAAGTATTGATTATTGACGATTTCTTGGCAAACGGACAAGCGGCAAAAGGATTGATTGAATTATGCCAGCAAGCTGGAGCTCAAGTAGAAGGAATCGGGATCGTCATTGAAAAGTCTTTCCAAGATGGACGTCAGTTGCTTGAAGAAATGGGATTGAGAGTCGTTTCTCTTGCACGTATCGCTTCCTTGACGAATGGACAAGTTGAGTTTCTTGAGGAGGACGCATAAACGTGGAAAAAGAAACACAAAATGGAAAAGCCGCGGTTTTAGGGCTGCAGCATCTATTAGCGATGTATGCAGGAGCAGTAGCGGTGCCTCTTTTGATCGGTACAGGACTAGGCTTTAATCAAGAACAGATGACTTACTTGATTTCAATTGATATCTTTATGTGTGGATTAGCAACATTATTGCAATTGACCGTTAACCGATTTTTCGGAATTGGCTTGCCTGTTGTTTTAGGATGTGCGATCCAAGCAGTAGCGCCGCTGATCTTGATCGGAACTAATGAAGGAGTAGGAGCTATTTACGGATCTATTATCGCTTCAGGTATCTTTGTTGTGTTAGTTTCAGGTATCTTTTCTAAAATCAAGAAATTATTCCCGCCTTTAGTAACAGGAACGGTTATCACCGTTATTGGTTTGACATTGATTCCAGTAGCAATTGAAAAAATGGGTGGCGGTAATGCAACAGCGGCTGATTTTGGTGACAAAACAAATCTACTACTTGCATTTGTGACGATTCTCCTCATTGTAGGTGTGCAAATGTTGGCAAAAGGGTTCATTCGTTCCATCGCGGTATTGATTGGTTTAGTCGGTGGAAGCATCTTAGCTGCTTTCATGGGAATGATCGATCTGAGTGCGATTGGAGATGCACCGTTGTTCCATGTCCCACAACCCTTTTATTTTGGTAAGCCAACTTTTGATGTATGGTCGATTTTACTGATGATCATCATTTCTATGGTCAGCATGGTAGAATCAACGGGTGTATATTTTGCGCTTGGTGACATTACTGGAAAGAATGTTGGAGAAGAAGAATTGAAAAAAGGATATCGTGCAGAAGGACTTGCCGTTATCTTAGGCGGTATTTTCAATACATTCCCTTACACAGGCTTTTCTCAAAATGTCGGATTGGTTCAACTTTCGGGTATCAAAACGAGAAAACCTATCTACTTCTCTGCGTTCTTCTTGATTGTTTTAGGATTATTCCCTAAAATCGGTGCGTTAGCACAAATCATTCCTGAGCCGGTACTTGGTGGAGGAATGTTAGTCATGTTCGGGATGGTGGCAGTCCAAGGAATCCGTATGCTGTTGGAAGTTGATTTCAGCAATGATAAAAATCTATTGATTGTTGCTGTTTCTGTTGGATTTGGGCTAGGTTTCAATATTACGCCGACATTATTCAGTCAAATGCCTCAAACATTGCAAATGTTCACTGGCAATGGCATCGTAATGAGTAGTATTACGGCGATCATATTGAATCTGATCTTTAATGGTTTAAAAAAAGATGAAGAAATAGTAGAAGAAGCCTTCAAAAAATAATGAAGTAAAAGAAAAGTTGTGAAACCAGCGTTTTGAGTGAATAGCGAGGATCAGCTGATTGAATACCATTTATATTAAAAAAGGATGTGACATCACTTTTGTCACATTCTTTTTTTATGCCTTCGACAAACACGAACAATAAAATGGTTTTCTTCATCAATATTCGAAATTTCTTTGACATCAAAAAATACGATTGTTAAAATATGGGTGTAGAAAAACTGGGAGGAAAAACAATGACAGCAAAAATCTCTGTGATTATGGGGAGTACTTCAGATTGGGAAACAATGAAAGAAGCATGTCAAATATTGGAAGAATTCGGTGTGTCTTATGAAAAAAAAGTCGTTTCTGCTCATCGCACACCAGATTTGATGTTTGAATATGCACAAAGCGCTCGAGAAAAAGGAATCAAAATCATTATTGCAGGAGCAGGTGGAGCCGCCCATCTACCGGGGATGGTTGCGGCAAAAACAACTTTGCCGGTTATCGGCGTACCGGTCCAATCACGAACATTAAATGGTTTAGATTCGCTTCTGTCGATTGTTCAAATGCCTGGAGGCGTGCCTGTGGCTACTACGGCAATCGGAAAAGCTGGAGCAATTAATGCTGGACTACTTGCGATACAGATGCTTTCCATGTATGATTTAGAATTGGAGGCTAAATTGGCTGAAAGACGTTCAATGTTGGCTAAAACTGTTATAGAAAGTAGTGATCAACTTGGTTAAACCTTTGTTGCCTGGTTCAACGATCGGGATCGTCGGCGGCGGTCAATTAGGTCGTATGATGGCGATTAGTGCAAAAGAAATGGGCTTTAAAGTAGGTGTGCTGGATCCTGTAAGTGATTGTCCAGCCGCACAAGTTGCAGATTGGCACATTGAAAGTGTCTATGATGACACCTTTGCGCTGAAAGAGCTTGCTAGAAGAACAGATGTCATTACCTATGAATTTGAAAATGTCAGTGTAGAGGCGCTAAATGCGATCTTACCCATGTCATTTATTCCTCAAGGGACAGACTTGCTTGCGATTACGCAAGACCGCCTATTGGAAAAATCTTTTTTGGAAACGAACAACATCGTGATTGCTCCTTATGCAACGATCGTCAGTCCGACAGATATCCAAGATGCGATTGACGGGATCGGTTATCCTTGCGTTTTGAAAACCACTCGAGGCGGTTATGATGGCAAAGGGCAGTATGTTTTGAAAAGTCGGGCAGACTTGGCCCCTGCAATGGATCTTTTAAGAGAAGGAACCTGTGTTTTAGAAGCTTGGATCCCATTTGAAAAAGAGATTTCGATCATGGTGGCAGGAAATGGACAAGGAGATTTCACAACTTTTCCGGTCGTGGAAAACATCCATCGAAACAACATTCTGCACGAAACGATTGCTCCAGCCGCGATTGCTCAGGATGTGATCGAGGAGGCTGAGCGTATTGCCCGTGTGATTGCAGAAGCAGTAAGCCTTTCAGGTGCTCTAGGGGTAGAAATGTTTTTAACAAAAACAGGCGGGTTATATGTGAATGAATTAGCCCCTCGTCCTCACAATTCTGGGCATTATTCTATCGAAGCTTGTTCTATGAGTCAGTTCGATGCCCATATTCGAGGGATTTGCGGCTGGCCATTAGGAGAAAAAGTGCGTCTGACAAGCAATGCAGTGATGGTCAATGTTTTGGGAGAACAACTGTTGGAAAGCTATCGCTTGATTGAGAATAAGCCAGACTGGCAATTCCATTTCTATGGAAAAAAACAAGCGAAAAAAGGTCGCAAGATGGGACATATCACTATCTTGACAGAAGACATCCAGCAAACGCTGGAAGAAATCAAACAAACGAATATTTGGGATTAGAGGAGAAAAAACATGTTAGAACGTTATACACGCCCTGAAATGGGGAATATCTGGACGGAAGAGAACAAATACCGTGCGTGGCTCGAAGTCGAGATTTTAGCAGATGAAGCTTGGGCAGAACTTGGTGAAATCCCGCAAGAAGATGTGAAAAAAATCCGCGAGCATGCATCATTTGATATCGATCGGATCTTGGAAATCGAAAAATCAACACGCCATGATGTCGTTGCTTTTACACGAGCAGTTTCTGAAACATTGGGAGAAGAAAGAAAATGGGTCCATTATGGTCTAACAAGTACGGATGTCGTAGATACTGCTTATGGCTATCTCATCAAGCAAGCAAATGATATTTTACGGGAAGACTTGAAACGTTTTACGGAAATCATTGGCGAAAAAGCAAAAGAACACAAATATACAGTGATGATGGGTCGAACACACGGTGTCCATGCTGAACCAACTACTTTTGGATTGAAACTTGCCACATGGTATTCAGAAATGAAACGGAACATCGAACGATTCGAACATGCGGCAAAAGGAGTAGAAGCAGGAAAAATCTCAGGAGCAGTGGGGACGTTCGCAAATATCCCGCCATTTATTGAAGAGTATGTATGTAAACAATTGGGGATCCGTCCGCAAGAAATCTCTACTCAAGTTCTCCCTCGGGATCTCCATGCTGAATATTTCTCAGCGATGGCGCTTATTGCTACAAGTATTGAACGCTTTGCAACAGAGATACGCGGATTGCAAAAGTCTGAAACACGTGAAGTAGAAGAGTTTTTTGCGAAAGGTCAAAAAGGTTCTTCTGCTATGCCGCACAAAAGGAATCCGATCGGTTCAGAAAATATGGCTGGTCTAGCCAGAGTGGTGCGCGGACACATGGTCACTGCCTATGAAAATGTCACATTATGGCATGAAAGAGATATCTCTCATTCTTCAGCCGAACGAATCATCTTGCCTGATACCACGATTTTATTGAATTACATGTTAAATCGTTTTGGCAATATCGTTAAAAATCTAACGGTCTTTCCTGAAAACATGAAGCGGAATATGTCTGCAACATTTGGTTTGATTTATAGCCAGCGCGTTATGCTGAAATTGATCGATAAGGGAATGACAAGAGAAGAAGCTTATGATCTTGTTCAGCCAAAAACTGCGTATGCTTGGGACAACCAAGTTCAGTTCCGCCCACTGTTAGAAGAAGATCCGACCATCACATCGGTATTATCTAAAGAAGAAATAGATGATGCCTTTGATTATCATCATCATTTGAAAAACGTTGACGTGATATTCAAACGAGTAGGTTTGGAATAAAGAAGAGTGAGTTGCAAAGTTCAATTAAAATAGAATAGCAAAAATAACCAAAAAAGAAGCAGATCCGTTAGCGGTTCTGCTTCTTTTAGTTTATTATGTTTTCTTATCAATGATAGGAACCTGATTTTAAAAGCGACTACCTCTTTACCGTGCCTCTTTACATACAAAAAAATAGAGGAATTAAGCGTAAATGGCTTGGCTATTATAACTAAAATGCTGGTTATGGAGATATTGCAGCAAATTTTCGAGAAAAGTATATTCCATCTCTTGTCCATTAAATAAGATTTGGATACGATAGTGATTTTTGAAACGTTTCTGCTCGTGGATCTGACTGATTAAAAGTTCGCCTTTGTGTTCTGTCCGATAGCTAAAAGTCCTTTTACGGCATTCAGCGCAACGCTTAGCTGCTCGGCGGATTTTCCGAAAGGTATAAAAACTAGTATCTTTATTGCATAAATAAACGTCTTTGATCGACAACAAATCATTATATAGACAGGAACGTTCTTCAGCCGTTAATTCTGATAAAAAAAGCTGACCTTGTTTTATTGTATCTTCCATCGGCAAGTGCCTCCTCGATCCAGTTATCCAAATTTTTAGTTAATTTTAATATACCATCATTATATATAAATGTAAACGCTTGTTGATGAGGGGATTTTTGTACTTATAACAAAACACGAACATTAAAAGAATCTAATGCCTTTAATGTACATATTTATATTGATTTCTAAAAAGATGATTGTTAAAATTCAAAGTGAAAACACGAACAAAAATCGATGTATTTGCTTTCAATGTAAATAAAAAAGGAGAGTCAGACATGGAGAAAAAAGAACTTCTGTACGAAGGAAAAGCCAAAAAATTATATCTTACCTCTGATGAAAACTTGATTTGGGTAGAATACTTAGATCAGGCGACTGCGTTGAATGGCGCGAGGAAAGATCAGATAAGTGGGAAAGGAGAATTGAATAATCAAATCACAAGTACGATTTTCCGCTATCTGACCCATCGAGGAATAAAAAACCATTTTATTGAACAATTATCTAAAACCGAACAATTAGCAAAAAAAGTACAAATCATCCCTCTGGAAGTGGTTATCCGAAATATTGCAGCAGGAAGTTTCTCAAAACGTCTAGGTGTTCCTGAAGGCAAAAAATTAATCGAGCCAATCGTTGAATTCTACTATAAGGATGATCAGTTGGATGATCCTTTTGTCAATGAAGACCATATCTATTACTTGCAACTGGCAAAACCGGAAGAAATCAGTGAGCTGAAAACCCAAGCATTAGCTATCAATAAAATTTTGATCGAATTATTTGCTAAGGTTGGTCTGGTTTTAGTGGATTTCAAGCTTGAGTTTGGTCGGTCGAATGGAAAAATGTTGCTTGCGGACGAAGTAACACCGGATACTTGCCGATTATGGGATGAACGTACGAATGAACATATGGACAAAGACGTTTACCGCAGAGGCTTAGGTGATCTGATTCCAGTCTATCAAGAAGTATATAACCGTCTATCGGAACTAACTGAAGAAAAGGAGCGAGTATGATGTATTTCGTAAAAGTTTATGTAACCTATAAAGATTCAGTGTTAGATCCTCAAGGAGAGGCAGTAAAAAAAGCAGTCCATCGTATGGGATATGAAACAATCGAAGATATCCGTATCGGAAAATACTTTGAGATACAACTTGCTGATACAGAAGAACCAATCGATACAGTGATTGAAACGATTTGTGACAAGTTGCTTGCAAATGTAAATATGGAAACATACCGATATGAAATCAAAAAAATGGAGGAAGTATAACATGAAATTTGCGGTCATCGTTTTTCCAGGTTCAAATTGTGACGCAGATATGTTATGGGCAGTTCGCGAGATCATGGGCGCTGATGCCGAATTTGTACGGCATGATGAGTCCTCTTTAGAAGGATTTGATGGGGTTTTACTGCCGGGAGGATTCTCCTATGGTGACTATTTGAGATGCGGTGCGATTGCTCGGTTTTCTACAATCATGGAAGAAGTGATTCGTTTTGCTGAAGAAGGGAAACCCGTATTCGGTACATGTAATGGATTCCAGATATTGACAGAAGCTGGACTGTTGCCAGGTGTACTGAGACGAAATGAGTCTTTGCATTTTATTTGTAAAACTGTACCATTGAAAGTCAACCCTAAGACAGCCTTTACTTCAGAATATGAAGCAGATGAAATAATCTCTCTTCCAGTTGCTCACGGGGAAGGAAATTATTTCTGTGACGAAGAAACACTTGAAGAGCTGAAGGAAAATAATCAGATCGTCTTTACTTATAATGACAACATCAACGGCAGCGTGGAAAACATTGCAGGGATTACGAATAAAGCGGGGAATGTGTTAGGAATGATGCCTCATCCAGAACGTGCAGTAGAAGACTTGCTAGGATCAGAAGATGGGAAACGGTTCTTTGCTTCCATTTTAAAAAACTTCGGAAAGGTGACCGTATAGATGAAAACATTGAATGAACCGACAGCTGAAGAGATCAAGAAAAAAAGAATCTATGCCGAATGGGGATTGACTGATGAAGAATATCGAATGATCGAAGAAGATGTCTTAGGAAGAATGCCTAATTATACGGAAACTGGACTGTTTTCTGTTATGTGGAGCGAACATTGTTCCTATAAAAATTCTAAACCGGTTCTACGCAAATTTCCTACTAGTGGACCTCATGTCTTGCAAGGCCCTGGAGAAGGCGCAGGTATCGTCGACATCGGTGATGGACTAGCAGTTGTCTTCAAAGCAGAAAGTCACAACCATCCCTCAGCCGTGGAGCCTTATGAAGGAGCTGCGACAGGAGTTGGCGGAATCATCAGAGATATTTTCAGCATGGGGGCTCGTCCAATTGCGCTGCTAGATTCATTGAGATTCGGCGAATTAGATAATCCAAGAACAAAATATTTACTAGAAGAAGTAGTTGCAGGTATCGGCGGATACGGCAATTGTATCGGTATACCGACTGTAGGTGGCGAAATTGCATTTGATCCTTGTTATGAAGGAAATCCATTAGTCAATGCAATGTGTGTAGGTTTGATTGAACACAAAGATATCCAGAAAGGGCAAGCCGCTGGTGTCGGCAATTCGATCATGTATGTAGGAGCAAAAACAGGTCGCGACGGCATCCACGGCGCAACTTTTGCCTCAGAAGAATTTAGCCAAGAAGAAGAACAGCAACGTTCTGCTGTACAAGTAGGCGATCCTTTTATGGAAAAGCTGCTGCTTGAAGCGTGTTTGGAATTAATCTTGCATCATTCGGATTCTCTAGTAGGTATACAGGATATGGGAGCAGCAGGACTTGTTTCATCTAGTGCGGAAATGGCTTCAAAAGCTGGTTCAGGACTTATATTGACATTAGACGAAGTCCCACAAAGAGAAACTGGAATGACGCCTTATGAAATGATGCTATCCGAATCACAAGAACGGATGTTGATTTGTGTCAAATCAGGAGAGGAGGAAAAAATCCAAGAACTATTTCAGAAGTATGATCTAGATGCAGTCACTATCGGTAAAGTAACAGACGACGGGCAATATCGTCTATATCATCAAAGGAAAGAAGTAGCGAATCTGCCAGTCGATGCGCTGGCTGAAGATGCGCCAGTCTATCATAAAGAGATGAAAGAACCAGCTCGAATCGCAGATTTTCAGCGGTTGGCTCCTTATCAGCCGGTTATTGAAGAACCTGGACAAGTATTGCTTGATCTGCTGCAACAACCGACGATTGCTTCGAAACGTTCAATCTACGAAACTTATGATTCACAAGTACAAACCAATACAGTTGTCTGTCCAGGAAGCGATGCGGCTGTGATAAGAGTCAGAGGGACGAACAAAGCATTAGCGATGACCACAGACTGCAACGCTCGTTATCTCTATTTGGATCCAAAAGTCGGAGGACAAATAGCAGTGGCAGAAGCAGCTAGAAATATCATTGCTAGCGGTGGCAGACCCTTGGCGATCACCGACTGCCTGAACTATGGTTCTCCTGATAAACCAGAAGTTTTTTGGGAATTATCGACTTCAGCTGACGGCATTGCTGCTGCGTGTGAAACGTTAGGAACTCCTGTTATTTCAGGAAATGTCTCTTTATATAATGAAACGGACGGTCAAGCAATCTATCCAACACCGATGATCGGTATGGTCGGATTGATCGAGGATCATGAACATATCACTACTCAGGAATTCAAAAAATCAGGGGATCTAATCTATATATTAGGCAAGACGTTTGCAGATTTTGATGGCAGTGAATTACAAAAGATGCAGCTTGGAAGAATCGAAGGGGTGATTCGAAACTTTGATCTAGCCGTTGAAAAGAAAAACCAGGAGTTAGTATTGACAGCCATCCAAAACGGATTGATCGAAAGTGCCCATGACTGTTCAGAAGGTGGCTTGGCAATTGCACTGGCAGAATCAGCTTTCAAATATCAGTTAGGTTTATCTGTGCAGTTTGGCTTGCCCTCTGCTCAATTGTTTGCAGAAACTCAATCAAGATTTGTATTGACAGTTGCACCGGAAAACCAGACACGATTCGAAGAAATGATGGGAGATGCTGCTGTTTTAGCAGGTAAGGTGACGGATGAAGCGATAATCGAAATTTCAGCAACTGACGGTCAAATCAAAATAGAAACAGCAGTAGCAAGAAAGTGCTGGGAGGATGCAATCGTATGTCTTATGAAGTGAAGAGTTTAAATGAAGAATGCGGGATCTTCGGTGTTTGGGGTCATCCAGACGCCGCTAGTGTGGCATACTTCGGGCTCCATAGTCTTCAGCATCGAGGACAAGAAGGTGCGGGTATCGTGTCCAATGATCGAGGAAAACTCATGGGTCATCGAGATCTGGGTCTACTTTCTGAGGTATTCAAAGATCAAAGAAAATTGCAGCAGTTAACAGGAGAAGCTGCAATCGGACATGTACGTTATGCAACAGCAGGCAATGGAAGTGTGGACAATATTCAGCCTTTTCTATTCAAATTTCATGATCAGTCGATCGGCTTAGCGCATAATGGTAACTTGATCAATGCTCGCTCCCTTAGAAAAGAGTTAGAGGAAAATGGGGCGATCTTCCATTCCAACTCCGATACGGAGATATTGATGCATTTGATCCGACGAAGTGAAGAAACAGATTTTTTAAATAAATTGAAAAGTGCTTTAAATGAAGTCAAAGGTGGCTTTGCCTATTTATTAATGACAGAAACGGCAATGATTGCCGCTTTGGACCCGAATGGTTTTCGTCCATTAGCAATCGGACAAATGAAAAACGGAGCATACGTGATTGCCTCGGAAACTTGTGCATTAGAAGTTATTGGGGCACGTTTTATAAGAGATGTCCAGCCTGGTGAGATAGTGATCATCAATGACGAAGGAATCCAGATTGATTGCTTTACGAAGGACACGCAGCTTTCTATTTGTTCGATGGAATATATCTATTTTGCCAGACCGGATTCAAATATCGCAGGGATCAATGTGCATACTGCACGGAAAAACATGGGACGGAATTTAGCGAAAGAATCGCCAGTAAAAGCAGATATGGTCGTTGGTGTACCTAATTCTTCTTTGTCAGCCGCAAGCGGTTATGCAGAAGCTAGCGGTATCCCTTACGAAATTGGATTAGTAAAAAATCAATACATTGCCCGAACATTTATCCAGCCGACGCCAGAACTAAGAGAGCAAGGCGTCCGAATGAAATTATCTGCTGTACGCGGGGTAGTGGAAGGGAAAAAGGTGATCATGGTTGATGATTCGATCGTTCGGGGCACGACAAGCAGACGGATCGTCCATCTTTTGAAAGAAGCAGGAGCAAAAGAAGTACATGTGAGGATTGCTTCTCCTCCTTTGAAATATCCGTGTTTTTATGGGATTGATATTCAAACGCGTAAAGAACTCATTGCGGCCAATCACACGATTGATGAAATCAAAGAATGTATCGGTGCAGATTCTTTAGGTTTTTTAAGTGAAGAGGGTCTGATCGAATCGATTGGTCTGGAAAAAGATGCTCCGTATTCAGGATTGTGTATGGCTTATTTCAACGGAGATTATCCGACGCCGTTATATGACTATGAAGAAAAATATCAGGAATCACTAAAAGAAAAAGTATCGTTCTTTTAAAAGCAGATCAAGAAGGGAGCATATGAAGCCAATGGCAAATGCATACGCAAAAGCTGGCGTAGATGTCGAAGCTGGATATGAAGTAGTAGAACGGATCAAGAAGCATGTCAGAAAAACGGAACGATTAGGCGTGATGGGCGCTATAGGAGGATTCGGCGGCTGTTTCGATTTATCGGTCTTTCAATTAAAAGAGCCAGTCCTTGTTTCGGGGACCGATGGTGTAGGGACGAAATTAGCAGTAGCAATCGAAGCAGACAAACACGACACGATCGGAATCGACTGCGTAGCGATGTGTGTCAATGATATCTTAGCACAAGGGGCAGAGCCGTTGTATTTTTTAGATTACTTAGCAACGGGGAAAAATGATCCGACACGTTTAGAAAATGTAGTAAAAGGTGTAGCAGATGGGTGTGTTCAAGGAAATATGGCACTGATCGGCGGCGAGACAGCTGAAATGCCCGGTATGTACTCAGGAAATGATTATGATCTAGCCGGATTTGCTGTAGGGATAGCTGAAAAATCTCAATTATTGACAGGAGAAACAATCAACCCAGGAGACGTGTTGCTTGGAATAGCATCTAGCGGAATCCATTCAAATGGGTACTCTCTTGTTCGCAAAATTTTCTTTGAGCAGCAGCAGTTTTCTTTATCATCAAACCTGCCAGAATTGAAAAAAACACTTGGCGAAGTATTACTTGAACCAACGAAAATCTATGTTTCTGCCTTGCTTCCGCTGATCAAAGAAAAGAAAATCAAAGGAGCTGCACATATCACCGGTGGAGGGTTTGTAGAAAATATCCCGCGAATGTTGCCAGAATCTATGGCTGCTGAAATCAAACTTGGCACGTGGCCGATCCTTCCGATCTTCGGCTGTGTACAAAAATATGGTGAGATTCCTATGATGGAGATGTACGAAATATTCAATATGGGCATCGGTATGGTCTTAGCAGTCGAGGAAGCAAAAGTAAAAGAAATCGTGCACGAGATTGAGCAAGCTGGCGAAAAAGTTTATGAAATCGGGAAAGTGATCGCCAAAGAAAAACATCGTGTGGTGTTTACAGGAGAAGAACGATGAGGATCGCTGTTTTTGCTTCTGGAAACGGAAGCAACTTTCAAGCGCTAGCCGATTATCTATCGAAAAAAGGAATGGAAGCTTCGATTGACTGGTTGTTTTGTGATCAGCCTGCAGCATATGTTTTGAAACGTGCAGTCGCATTGGATGTACCGGCAGATTGTTTTTCGCCTAAAGAATTTGACTCCAAAAAAGAGTATGAAGAAGCGATTTTGTATAAATTGAAAGAAAAAAAGATCGATTTGATCGTATTAGCTGGATACATGCGAATCATTGGACCAGTATTGCTGGAAAATTATGATAAAAGAATCATCAATATCCATCCATCTCTTTTACCTGCATTCCCTGGTTTGCATGGCATTCGTGATGCATTTGAAGCTGGAGTAAAAGAAACGGGTGTCACAATCCATTATATCGACCAAGGTGTAGATACTGGACCAATCATCCGGCAGGAAAAAGTGAGGATCGAACAGGAGGACACGTTCGATTCTTTAGAAGAAAAAATCCATAGAGTAGAGCATCGGATCTATCCAGAAGTGATTAGTGAAATTATTGAAAATGGAGGCTATCTGAAATGACAAGAGCATTGATCAGTGTATCAGATAAAACTGGGATTGTAGCATTTGCCCAAGGTTTGGTTGAACAAGGAGTAGAAATCATTTCAACAGGAGGAACAAAGCATGCGTTGGATCAAGCTGGGATCAAAACGCTTTCGATCGAAGAAGTGACAGGGTTTCCTGAAATGATGGATGGCCGTGTCAAAACACTGCATCCTAAAATCCATGGTGGTCTTTTAGGAAGACGCGATCTCCCTAGCCATATGGAGGCAATGGAAACGGAAAATATCCAACCAATCGACTTTGTTTGTGTCAATTTATATCCTTTCAAAGAAACGATTATGAAACCAGATGTCGAAATAGCAGAAGCTATTGAAAACATTGATATCGGTGGTCCTAGTATGCTCCGTAGTGCAGCAAAAAACCATGAATTTGTCACCGCTGTTGTTGATCCATCTGACTATGAAGAAGTACTTTCAGAATTACGTCAGTATGGGCATACTTCACTTTCTTTCAGACAAAAACTAGCGGCAAAAGTCTTTCGTCATACTGCTGCATATGATGCACTGATCGCTCAATACTTGACGGATTGGGTGGAAGAAAAAGAACCGGAAAAATTGACACTTACGTATGAACGAAAACAAACGCTTCGTTACGGTGAAAATAGCCATCAAGCCGCTGCCTTTTATCAGTCCGCTCTTTTGGAAAAATATTCGATTGCAGCAGCAAAACAACTCCATGGGAAAGAACTTTCTTATAATAATATCCGAGATGCAGATGCTGCGTTACGGATCATGAAGGAATATGACGAACCAACGGTAGTCGCCTTGAAACACATGAATCCTTGTGGTATTGGGACAGCATCTACGATTTTAGAAGCGTGGGAAGCAGCATATGAAGCAGATCCTGTTTCAATCTTTGGTGGGATCATCGTTTTGAATCGAGAAGTAGATCTGCCAACAGCAGAACAGATGCATAAGCTGTTTCTAGAAATCATCATTGCCCCTTCTTATACACAAGAAGCTTTGGAATTACTGCAAAAAAAGAAAAACATCCGATTACTGACAGTAGACTTTGTGCAAGAAGAAAATCAAAATCGAGAAGAAACGGTCTCAGTCTTAGGTGGACTTCTTGTACAAGATCAAGATCTGGCAATGGAAAACGAAGAAGAATGGAAAGTCGTGACAAAACGTAAGCCGACTCCAGCAGAAGCAAAAGCATTAGCGTTTGCTTGGAAAGCTGTCAAACATGTGAAATCTAATGCGATCGTGCTGGCAAACGAACGTCAGACAGTAGGAATCGGAGCCGGGCAGATGAATCGAGTCGGTTCAGTAAAAATTGCGATTGAACAAGCGCAAGAGAAAATGGAAGGTGCAGTTTTAGCTAGCGATGCTTATTTCCCAATGGATGATTCAGTTGAATATGCAGCCAAACATGGTATAAAAGCAATCATTCAGCCAGGTGGAAGTATCAAAGACCAAGATTCTATTGATATGGCGAATAAATACGATCTAGCAATGGTCTTTACTGATGTTCGGCATTTTAGACATTAGAGAGGAGTCGGATAAATGAACATTTTGGTGATCGGTGCAGGTGGTCGTGAACATGCAATAAGTAAAAAACTTTTAGACAGTCCGAAGGTGGATACTGTGTATTGTGCGCCAGGAAATCCTGGAATGACAAAGGATGGCATCAATTGTGTCGCTATCAGTGAACAAGATCATTCAGCATTAATTCATTTTGTTAAGAATGAGGCGATTGATTGGAGTATCGTTGGTCCTGAAGTTCCTTTATTAAATGGGATCGTCGATGATTTTATGGCGGAAGGATTGAAAATCTTCGGTCCGACAAAAGCAGCAGCTCTGATCGAAGGTTCGAAAAGTTTTGCTAAACAATTGATGGAGACGTATCAGATCCCGACAGCTAAATCCAGAAGTTTTGAATGTTACGAAAAAGCAGCAGCGTATATCAAAGAAAACGGTGCGCCAATCGTAGTGAAAGCGGATGGCTTAGCAGCTGGAAAAGGTGTAGTCGTGGCTACAACAGTGAAAGAAGCGCTGGATGCGGCAGAACAAATGTTGAACCAGCATCGATTTGGGAACAGCAGCAAAAAAATCGTCGTAGAAGAGTTTTTGGCAGGAGAAGAATTCTCCCTTTTGGCGTTTGTCCGTGATACCAAGGTGTATCCGATGGTCATTTCGCAAGATCATAAGCGGGCATTCGATAACGATAAAGGGCCAAATACAGGCGGGATGGGTGCTTATTCACCAGTACCGCAAATTCCAAAAAAGATGATTGAAAAAGCTGTGGAAGAAGTTTTAAAACCAGCGGCTTTGGGAATGAAAGAACTAGGACGCTCTTTCACGGGTGTTTTATATGCGGGTTTGATTGCTACGAAGGAAGGACCAAAAGTGATCGAATTCAATGCGCGTTTCGGTGATCCTGAAACGCAAGTCGTTCTTTCTCGGTTGAAGAGTGACTTTGCACAAGTAATCGATGATTTATTAGAGAATCGTGCAGTAGAGTTAAAGTGGCAGCAAGAAGGATACAATGTAGGCGTTGTGGTGGCAGCTGCCGGTTACCCCGAAGAATATGAGACAGGAATGGTTCTACCAGATTTTCTGGAAGAAGAGCTTTCTGTTTACTATGCTGGAGTTTCCTCAAATAACGGCAAACTAGTTGGAACAGGAGGACGCCTTTATCTAGTAGAAGCATACGGTGAGACGATCAAAGAAGCACAGGAAAAAATCTACACCGCGTTAATGGATAAAACGACAGATGGAACATTTTATCGTACAGATATTGGAGAAAAAGCTGCCAATAGCGAACTGGTCGTGAAGTAAATCAGCTGCTTCCATTTATAAAAAATACAACAAATATAGTCGGAAGCGCCGATTTTAGTGAAGCCTTTTCATAAAGAGTGTGGTACACTTTTGTTGTGTATATAAATAAGGAGGAGTTCAGATGAAAAAAATTCAATTAGGTACTTCTGATCAGAAAGCAGCTGCAGTGATCTTAGGCTGTATGCGTATCAACAATGCGGAAGATCCAGTAAAAGTGATTGAGACAGCTTATGAAAACGGCATTGATTTTTTTGACCATGCAGATATTTATGGGAACGGTGAATGTGAAGAAATCTTTGCAGATGCTCTAGCAAAAACATCAATCAAACGAGAAGATCTTTTTATTCAAACAAAATGTGGAATCGTTCCAGGTGTGATGTTTGATTTTTCTAAAAAACATATCATTGAATCTGTGGAAAAAAGTTTGACCCGTCTGAAAATGGATTATGTGGATGCTTTACTTCTTCATCGTCCAGATACATTGGTGGAACCAGAAGAGGTAGCTGAAGCGTTTGATGAATTGGAACGATCAGGTAAAGTCCGTTATTTTGGTGTCAGCAATCAAAAACCAATGCAAATCGAATTGCTGAAAAAATATGTTCGTCAACCATTAGTAGCTAATCAGCTGCAATTTGGCTTGAAACATACTGGAATGATCGATCAAGGAATTCATGTCAATATGACAGATGAAGCAAGTATCGACCATGATGGTAGTGTACTTGATTATTCCCGTCTGCATGATATGACGATCCAAGCGTGGTCGCCATACCAGTATGGATTTTTTGAAGGTGTATTTATCGGGAACGAAAAATTCCCTGAATTAAACCAAACATTAGAAGAACTCGCAGCTAAATATCAAACGACACCAACTGGCTTGGCTTCTGCTTGGATTTTGCGCCATCCAGCCAATATGCAAGTAATCGCCGGTACGATGAACGTAGGGCGAATCAAGGAAATCGCTCAAGCATCAGAAATTAATATGTCTCGGGAAGATTGGTACGAATTGTACCGTGCTGCTGGAAACATTTTACCTTAAAAGTTGTCATAAGCAACGGTGCGATCAATTAAAAAGGTGGAATATCTTGAAAGCTATTTTCAGCTTCGAGATATTCCGCCTTTTTTTTATTGCCAACGGGAAAGAGTATCGCTATACGGATTTTATTTATTATTTATTTTTGTTTTCAAGGAAAAGCTGTGTCCGATATTCTTTTGGGGAAATCCCTTGTTTTTTCTTAAATAAATAACTGAAATAGTTAGGGTCATTATAACCAATCTCAAAAGCAATATCTGAGATACGATAGTCTGATTGCTGCAATAATTTTTTTGCTAATTCGATTCTTTGTTCTGTCAGATAATCGATGAATGTTTGGTTAAACGATTGAGAAAAAATCGTACTGAAATGAGAGGGGCTTAATGCAACTTGTTGAGCGACCCAAGTTAAGGACATATCTGGATCGGTAAAATTTTCTTTGATAAAATCCAATGCATGGTTCAAAATTGGCTGATATTTGTTCCTTGAAGGCTGTGAGGGCAGAGCAGTTAAGAAAGAAATGAACATATAAACAGTCGAACGGTAAAGCGAGTCGTCGGCGCTGATTGCTAAGCGTTGGCTAGTGGATGTGCAATGAACCATTTCTTGCGGGATTTCCTTTTCTTTCAGGCGGACATGCTGGAGTAGCTTAGTCAAGACAAATAAACGATATAATCGTGTTCGGATTGGTGTGCCTTGTGGTTTCGTCAAGTGTTCGATGTACTTAGATACTTCGTTTTTCGATAATGAAGACAAATCAAGTGAGAGATCAAAGTAAAAGACAGAATCAACTGGAAGTTTTGCTTCTTTAATCAAATCCTCATAGCTGATAATTTGATCTTTAAGGGAACTGGCAGTTTCAAGTATCATCTGCGTGATCTCAAAAGATGCAGGTAATTCGCTGATTCTTTCTGCGACAGGACCGATGGCGACTGAAAAATTATTTTTTTGTCCCTTTTCTAATTCATGGACCAACGTTTGGGCTACCTGATAACTGGTCTCAATCACATTTTCTTCAAGAGGATCAACTATTAAAAATTTGATGAATCGAGAGGAAACAGCAGAAAAAATCACTTGTTGATTCTCCCTAAATAAAAACTTCAAATAATCACTGAGATGAGCGTAATCTTCAAAGTCTGTACTGACTTGGTTTGCTGCTAATAATACGGTCATTTTTTTCCCTGCTAAAGAGCGATTGAAAGATTCAGCAAGTTTCAATGTTTCACTGATCGTAAGTGAGCCTTTGAACAAACCGTTCAAGAAATGATTTTTTTCAATTCGAAAACAAGATCAGAAGAAGGGTGCGTTCTTTTTGCTGCAAGTCTAACGCAGTCACTGCTTTTTCTATTGCTTGTTTCAATTCGTTGCTTTTAATTGGTTTAAGTAGATAATCATCTGCCTGTACTTGGATTGCTCCTTTCATATAATCGAAATCGTCGAATCCGCTAATAAATATGAGGCGAGTCCAAGGAAGCAGTTTCCTTGCTTCTTTTGAAAAAGTCAAACCGTCCATGAATGGCATTTGGATATCAGTCAGAATGATATCGGGCTGTAAGTCGATAATCGAAGACAGTGCCATCTCACCATCTCCAGCTTCCCCGACATAAGTGATTGGATAATAAGAACCAAGGGCAGTTATTTGTTCCCGCAAGTTATTGCGAATGAGGTATTCGTCTTCGATGATAAAAACTTTATACATGTTTGTTTCCTCCAATTGTTTTGGGAGATATAGGAATCGTCAGTGTGACAGTTGTCCCTTCTCGGTATTTGCTGTCAATCGTGATAGGTTTTTGATTATTTCCGTAATAGAGAAGGAGACGCTTGTTTACGTTGTAAAGCCCATAGCCGATACTGAAATCTGAATCGATCCCTTTGGCTAACTCTTTACGTATTTCTGTTAGTTTTTCTACAGGAATGCCAATACCGTTGTCTATGACTTTGAATTGGATCATTTCGTCGATTTTGCATGCAGTAATACGAATAAATCCTTTGTGACGAACGTACTTTGTTCCATGGTACACAGCATTTTCGATCAATGGTTGCAAGATCATCTTTAAAATAGAAACAGGAAAAAGTGTTTCTGGTATATCAATCTTATAGTCAAGCATATGTCCGTATCTTATTTTTAAAATGACCAGATAATCATTGATATGGCTGATTTCTTTTTCAAGAGGAATCCAGTCTTGTCCTTTGCTTAAAGACGTACGAAAAAAGCCGGAAAGTGCATGGGTCATAGTCAGAGCTTCTTCAAAGCAGTCTTGTTCGATCAAAGAAATGATGGCATCCAAACTGTTATAAATAAAATGAGGAGTGATCTGAGCTTGCAATACACGAACTTCACTTTGTGCTAAATGGTATTGTTTCAAAGCGTTCTCCCGTAAAGACTGGTTTAGATCTTCCGCCATTTTGTTCATACTAGCGGTAAGTGTCTGTAGTTCTTGTGTTTCTGGCATGTTTAAACGAAATCCAAGATTTCCTGAAGAAAGCTGTTCGGACATTGTGATCAGCTGATTGATCGGCTCTTGGACCTTCTGCTCTAAAAAGCGGCGATTCTTTTTCGCATAGAAAAAAATAGTACTAAGAACCCCCAATTCGACTATCGTTAATAAAATGAGCGAGCGGACAAGCGTCGTATTTTTTTGACTTGCTAAGTCGATTTCCACACGAACAAAATCCTGTAAAATATCTGACAGTAGTTGAGTGACAGAATCGACCTGATTGATGATCTGTTCATTGGTATCCATAAAATCTTCTGCCAAGATATGATGAATGAGCTCAGCTTGATAATCTTCCAATGTATCGATCGTACGTAACGATACATCTAACGTACTAATTTCTTTAAGTGTATTTGTATTATTTTTGATCTCTCGAATATCATTCCTAAGTTCTTCTAGGATATTTTCCTCATTGAACTCATCTACGGTTACTTGGCCAGAAATCAAGTCCCACATACTTTCCAAAACTTTTTGATCAACCTTCAAAGCAATTGCATCTGCTTTTTGGATATTTGCGATCGTCTGTTGATAAATCAAAAGCTGTTGCGAATATAACAGTATGCTCAGTAGCAAAGGGATAACAGCAAATAGAAGCATGGCTTTGTTTGCTTGGGCAAAAATCTGTTTTATGCTTAAATTTTTGGTCATGATACTTCTCCAGTCAATAATTTCTGGTTGGGATGTTAGCTATATTCTGCTGGGAAAAGACAGTCTCGGAAATAAAAATATCTTTAGGTAGTGTTTTTCCTGTTTGAAGATTTCCAAAATAACGAGTAACGGTATTGGCTACATACCAGCCGACATCAGGTTTACACTCGACTACGCAATTGACGATTCCTAAGCGTAGCTTCTCGATCATATCTTCTTGTCCATCAATCGTTACAATGATCAAATCTTCTCCAGGTTTGATTGATGTTTCTTTTATCGCAGCTAAAGCACCGTGAGTCATTTCATCACTATGGCTGTATAATACATCAATTTCGGATAAATCATTTGTTTCTAAATATCGTTTCATCTGGTCTTTTCCTTTCATCCGAATAAAATCACCGACAATTCGGTGAACAATAGTCATTGGAGGTTTATGGTCGATGGTTCCATCTTTTATTAGGGTTGGTTTACGATTGATTGATTCCAAAAATCCTTCGGAGCGTAGCTTGGTCGGTGTGGAGTTCTCTGAACCAGCAAGTTCTAGGATTCTGATTTCCTGTTTCTTTGAATTTGTGAAGTGATTGCTGACAAATAAACCCGCCCGATTTCCTTCTGCTTTGAAACTGGGACCGATGTGGGTGACGAAAAGCTCGGGATCATTCGTTTGAATATGTCTGTCGACAAGTATGACAGGGATCCCTGCTCGCTTGGCTTCTTTTAATACAGAGTCCCACCCGGATTCTTGCAAAGGAGTAAAAATGATCATATCTACTTTATAGGCAATGAACGTCCGTATATCTTGGATTTGCCGTTCCTGATTCATGTAACCATTTCGGTAGAGAACTTGGTAATCTTCTTTTTCAAGCGCAGTGATAATTGATTCAGTATGCTTTTTCCGCCAGCTACTCTCCGTTCCTGATTGCGAAAAACCAACGACTAGTGGGTCAGGTGCTTCCTTTGTACTAGGTGTACACCCCATCATTTGGTAAGCGATTACAATAAGAGCTAAAAAAAATAAAACACGTTTCACTTTAGATCACTCCATCTGGATTTGTTAGTACTATCTTATCAGATAAAAGGGAAAATCAAAGTCAAAAGGAATCAATCGAAAAAAATCCAAGAAACTTAAAAAAATCCAAGACAAAAAAAGTACACCTAAAAAATTTAAAGTAAATCCCATAAAAAAATCAATGTTAACGCTTTCTTTATTAGCTATACTCGGTGTATCAATCGGAATGGGGGATAAAAAATGAAAAACAAATTTAGAAAGATTCTTGGTAGTATCGCTATTTTGACCGCAAGCATTCTATTAAGTGCGTGTGGCAATTCAGGATCTGCAGATGATAGTACGGGGTATGTAGGAATCGCTATGCCGACCAAATCAGCAGAAAGATGGATCGCTGATGGGAACAACATGGTCTCGGAATTAGAAAAACTGGGTTATAAAACAGATCTTCAATATGGAGAAGATAAAGTAGAAAATCAAGTAGCACAAATCGAAAATATGATTACAAAAGGGGTAGATACACTTGTGATTGCTTCTATCGATGGTTCGGCTTTAACTGATGTGTTAGCTAAAGCAAAAGAAGCAGATATCAAGGTGATTGCCTATGATCGTTTACTGATGAATTCAGAAAATGTCGATTACTACGCGACTTTTGATAATTTTGGAGTAGGTGTATCGCAAGCAGCTTATATTGAGGAGCACTTAGGATTGAAAGAAGGAAAAGGACCATTCACGATTGAATTATTTGGTGGCTCGCCTGACGACAACAATGCACTAATTAATTACAACGGAGTGATGTCTGTTTTACAACCATATATGGACAACGGTCAGTTGGTCGTGCCATCTGGACAGACGAGTTTCAGTCAAATCGCTACGCTTCGCTGGGATGGTTCTACGGCGCAAGCAAGGATGGATAATCTGTTAAGCGCAAATTATACTGACCAAACATTGGATGCCGTTTTGTCGCCATATGACCCAATAAGTTTAGGGATCATTTCGTCATTAAAAGGCGTGGGGTATGGGAGTGAAAGTAAACCTTTACCTGTGATTACTGGACAAGATGCGACAGTTGCTGGCGTCAAATCGATCATTGCCGGGGAACAAACACAAACGATCTTTAAAGACACACGTATCTTAGCAAAAAATACGATTGAAATGATCAAAGCAATCAGTGATGGAGAAGAGGTTCCGGTCAATGATACTGAAACTTATGATAATGGGGTGAAAACTGTTCCTACGTATTTAGCAAATACAGTATCTGTCGATAAAGATAATTATCAAGCAGAGCTGATCGACACAGATTATTATAAAGAATCCGATCTGAAAAATTAAGAGGAACCAAACAAGGAACTAAAGAGATCTAAGTCAGAGAGAGGATAAGAATTATGGCGGATTGTATTTTAAAAATGGCAGATATCACCAAAAAATTTTCTGGAATCCGAGCGTTAGATTGCGTGAATCTGATGATTGAACGTGGGGAAATCCATGCATTGTGCGGAGAAAACGGAGCGGGAAAATCAACATTGATGAATGTCTTGAGCGGCTTGTATCCGTATGGCTCCTATGACGGGGAAATCTTTTATGATGGAAAGCTGTGTCAATTCAAAGATTTGAAAGATAGTGAAGAAAAAGGCATCGTCATCATTCATCAAGAATTAGCACTAAGTCCTTATCTTTCAATAAAAGAGAATATTTTTCTCGGAAATGAACAAGCAGAAAGAGGCGTGATTGATTGGGAATTGACAGAAAAGAAAACGTATGAATTGCTGAATAAAGTCGGTTTGTCTATCGACCCGAATCTTCTAGTATCCCAGATCGGCGTAGGGCAACAGCAACTAGTTGAAATAGCTAAAGCATTATCAAAATCCGTCCGTCTGTTGATTTTGGATGAGCCTACCGCTGCATTGAATGAAGAAGAAAGCGCGAATTTGCTGAGATTGATCCGAGAATTGAAAGAGCAAGGTGTAACCTCCATCATTATTTCACATAAGCTGAATGAAATCGTGGATATCGCAGATCGAATCACCATTTTACGGGATGGACAGACGATTGAGACGCTAGAAAATGAAATGATCAGCGAAGAGCATATTATTCGCGGGATGGTGGGCAGAGATTTAGTTGATCGTTATCCTGAAAGAAAACCGGATATTGGAGAAGTTTATTTTAAAGTAGAAGACTGGACGGTCTATCACCCTCTTGATCATGAGCGAATCATAAACGACCATATCAACTTGCATTTGAAAAAAGGAGAGATTGTAGGAATAGCTGGACTGATGGGAGCGGGCAGAACTGAATTCGCTATGAGTCTATTTGGACATTCTTATGGAAGCAAGATATCCGGACGTATATTAAAGGAAGGAGCAGAGATATCAGTTAAGACCGTTCCTTCAGCCATTGCAAACGGACTCGCTTATGTCTCGGAGGACCGAAAATCTTTAGGACTGAATCTGCTGATGGATATTCGGGAAAACGTGACGCTGAGCAGTTTGGATAAAATAAGTCAAAAAGGAGTATTAAATAAAGAAAAAGAAGTAACTGAGGCAGAAAATTTCCGGAAAAAGATGCGTATAAAAACAAACTCCATCCATCAAATTGTCAGTAGTCTTAGTGGTGGGAATCAACAAAAAGTCGTTTTATCCAAGTGGCTGATGACACAACCCGATATTCTTTTTTTAGATGAGCCAACCCGAGGGATAGACGTTGGGGCAAAATATGAGATCTACACGATTATCGAAGAAATGGCAGCAAATGGCAAAGCTGTCTGTCTTATCTCTTCTGAACTTCCTGAAATCTTAGGAATGTGTGATCGAATCTATACGATGAACGAAGGACGTATTACAGGAGAAGTCTCGCGAGAAGAGGCAGATCAAGAAGTCTTGATGAAATTAATGACGAAAGAAGAGGTGGGTTAAGTTGGAACAAGCAAAAAATCTTACGGATAAAAAAGAGAAAAAACTAAATTTGAAAAGTAGAGCAGCTGATCTTTTTGGTCGCTACAGCATGGTGATCATTTTAGCGGGACTACTTATTGCGTTTCAATTGATGACGGATGGTATTTTCTGGCGTCCGTTGAATATAACTAACCTTGTTTTGCAAAATAGTCATATATTAGTACTAGCTGCAGGGATGTTATTAGTTGTGCTCTTAGGTCATGTGGATTTGTCGGTAGGGTCAGTGATGGCGTTTGTTGGTGCAATTGCGGGCATGATGATGGTCAATCGCCAAATGAACCCGTGGGTGACAGTCATCGCTTGTCTTGCAGTAGGCGGGCTGATCGGCGCATGGCAAGGTTTTTGGGTAGCTTATGCTGGGATACCGGCGTTTATCGTGACTTTAGCAGGATTGCTGATGTTTCGTGGACTGACACAAGTTGTTCTAGGAGGCCAATCTCTAGCACCTTTTCCAGCTGTTTTCCAAAAAATGTCTACGGGTTATTTACCAGACTTAAGCAAAGGAAGCAACCTTCACTTCTTGACATTGATTTTAGGAATGATCATCACCATCGTGTTAGTTGTTGGACAATGGCGAACAAGAAATCGTCGGAAAAATCATTTATTTGAAGTGGAATCTCCAGCAGCTTTCTTGGTAAAGGCGGTATTTACAGCAGTCGTTGTACTAGGGATAACTTATATCTTTGCCTCTTATCAAGGATATCCGATCATTTTGATCATTCTCGGTTTGATCGTCGCAGCATATGGGTTTTTGACAAATAAAACAGTAGTAGGTCGCCAGATTTATGCGACGGGCGGAAATCGAAAAGCGGCTGAACTATCAGGAATCAAAACAAAGCGGATCACGTTCTGGGTTTTCGTCAACATGGGAGTCATGGCAGCTTTAGCTGGATTAGTTTTAGCTGCTCGGTTAAATGCGGCGACACCTCAAGCGGGTACTTCGATGGAACTAGATGCGATGGCGGCAGTATATTTTGGCGGTGCTTCGACATCAGGCGGCATCGGAACGATTATGGGTGCGATTGTCGGTGGCTTGGTCATGGGTGTATTGAACAATGGCATGTCGATTTTAGGCGTTGGGGTAGATTGGCAGCAGGCAATCAAAGGGTTGATCTTGCTTTTAGCCGTTGTATTAGACTTGTATAACAAGAAAAAACGGACAGCGTAGGAGAACACCGTTTATTCAGAAAAAAAGACTGTGACAAGACGTTTGTCACAGTCTTTTTTTCGCTAAAAGCGAACATTCATTGCTTCGTTTGTTTAGACTAAAAATAATGTATGTTTTTTTACCATTCGTATAAATTCTCTTTTTGCTCTTGATTTTTTCGCTTAATTGAGTTAAATTACATAGGGCGCTAAAAAAAGCCTTGATTAAATTAATAATGTTCGTGTTTTGCTGGATGTGAACATCAGGAGGATAATGTAATGAAAGTATTTGATTACGAAGATATTCAATTAATTCCTAATAAATGTATCGTAAATAGCCGTTCTGAATGTGATACAACGGTCACATTAGGTAAACATACATTCAAAATGCCAGTAGTGCCTGCCAACATGCAGACGATTATTGATGAAACGATTGCAGAATTCTTAGCGGAAAATGGTTATTTCTATATCATGCATCGGTTTGATGAAGCAGCTCGAATTCCGTTTATCAAAAAAATGAAAAAGCGCGGATTGATTACCTCGATCAGTGTTGGTGTCAAGAAAGAGGAATATTCCTTTATAGAGAAGTTGGCAGAAGAATCGCTAAATCCTGATTATATCACTATCGACATCGCGCATGGACATGCTAACTCAGTTATTGATATGATTCAGCATATTAAAAAATATTTGCCTGAAACTTTTGTGATTGCCGGTAATGTTGGTACACCGGAAGCCGTCCGTGAATTGGAAAATGCGGGCGCAGATGCAACAAAAGTCGGGATTGGTCCAGGAAAAGTATGTATTACAAAAATCAAGACAGGCTTTGGAACTGGAGGCTGGCAACTGGCCGCTCTTAGATGGTGTGCGAAAGCAGCTCGCAAGCCGATCATCGCTGACGGTGGGATCAGAACACATGGCGATATTGCAAAATCTGTCCGTTTTGGAGCGACAATGGTTATGATTGGCTCATTGTTTGCCGGTCACGAGGAATCTCCTGGCGAAACAAAAGTCGAAAACGGAATTGTATATAAAGAATACTTTGGTTCTGCTTCAGAATTCCAAAAAGGTGAAAAACGAAATGTTGAAGGAAAGAAAATCTGGATCCAACATAAAGGATCTTTGAAAGATACACTAGTGGAAATGCAACAAGACCTTCAATCATCTATTTCGTATGCTGGAGGAAGAGATCTGGAAGCCATTCGGAAAGTTGATTATGTCATCGTGAAAAATTCGATTTTTAACGGAGATACGATCTAAATAATGAGCAAAATATCAGCGGAAGGTTCATAACAGAACCTTCCGTTTTTTATGTTTTGCAAAAAAAGCTTTTCTTTTTTCTCGTAAATTCGGTAAAATCAATAGAAAGAATGGACAACAGAAAAGAGAGGACTATGTGGGAAAAAGTAGAGAAAAAACAAGGACCGATTTATCGTCAAATCATGGAACAGATCATGAGAGAAATCGAAAGTGGAAGAATCAATCCTGGAGATCAACTTGAATCGGAACGAAAACTAGGGCAATTTTTTGGTGTAAATCGTTCCACCGTTGTTCATGCATTGGAAGAACTTAGAGAGCTTGGCGTATTAACAAGTAAACGTGGTAGCGGTTGGTTCGTCAATCAGACTGAATGGGGGAAATTCGCCGTTCCAAGAATCGATTGGCGACAAATGATCTCACCTCGCTATGAACAGACGGATTGGTATGAGCAAAAAATAAAAGAAGCAAAGCAGAGCCAAAAAACATTGTTCCTTGACTTATATGCGAGTGAGATGCCAAATGAGCTTTTGCCGAATTTTGAGTTTCCTTCTTATTCTCTTGAAGAAATCTTAGCGGAAGAAAAAGAAATGGATCTTTTAGGCTATACTCCGTTACGTAACAAAATCAAACGGTATTTGGAAAGTAAATTTGAACTGACCTTTTCCCTAAACCAGCTTCTGGTGACTGGTGGTGGCCAGCAAGCAATCTTTTTGATCTTACAAACGATTCTTTCTGCTGGAGAGGGGATAGCTGTAGAGTCACCTTCTTTTTTTTACCGATTACCTCTTTTCAAAGCTTCAGGAACGCGTTTATTTGGGATACCGATGGATGAAGAAGGGATCGACTTAGAAAAACTGAAAGAATCGATCCATAAAAATAAATTGAAAGCAGTGCTTATCAACCCGAATTTTCAAAACCCTACAGGAAAGGTGATGAGTCAAAAGCGACGAGAAAAGCTAGTAGAATTGTGTCGGCAGTATCGGCTTCCGATTATTGAAGACGATGTATTTACGGACCTTTCATTTCTAAAGCAAGATGAAGTTCTTCCTATACGGACGATTGATCCGGATAATGTATTATATGTCGGTTCGTTATCTAGGATTTTAGGAAAAACAACGAAAATCGGTTGGTTGATCGGACCAGAGACCTTTATCTTGCAACTCGCTAAAGCGCAAGAAATGATGGAGTTTCCGATGAACATCCTTACACAAATCACGGCCGCTAATGTATTTGATGAAGCAATTGATTTGAAAATGTTGGATGTAAGAAAAAAATTGAAAGAAAAAAGCCAACTGATAAGTATTTGGGCGGAGTCTCAATCGTTTTTCAAGCTTCATTCGATTCTAGGTGGTTATTATGCTTGGATCACTTGGGATGGAAAAAAGCTGGACCCCCAACTAGCAGAAAAAGTAGTAGATATGGGTCTAGGAATCGCACCAAGTCTACTTTTTGGGCAAGATATAAATGGAATCAGAATCAATTACAGTCGTCTAGATGAAGCCAACATATCGTTGTTTTATTCAAAGATGAAAATTTTAGAACAGTGGTTAACAGAATAATTTCACAAAGTAAAAAGATTAAAGAATATAACAGCTGGGATTTAAATTTCCGGCTGTTTCTTTTTTTTCTTAAAAAGAAGACGAGACAAAGTATTAGGGAAAAAAGCACTTTTTGTACAACCGTTCACGATGTCTTAAGAAAATAAATAGTTGTAGCAAAACTGTATAACACCAGCGTTTCTAAATAGAAACAGATCATTATAAGTTTGATTAGAAAATAGAAAAAACACAGTCTAAATATAAAACGCTTTCCTTATTGTGATTATATTCACTAATACTGTTAATATGCGGATTGGCATAATTTCCTTTCATCGTGAAAATTTGTGCTTTTAGCTTGTATTTCTCATAAATCCATGATAATTTATTAATGAAGACGGTTAAATAGTGATACAGTTTTATTCGCTGTTTCAATCGCAGAATGAAGAGATTTTCTTATAGATGAGAGAGGAATGTGTGACAAATGGCAAACAAAAAAGCACCGATCGACTTCCAAGCACTGCTAGATGAAGTCAATGCAGATTTCCCAGTATATCAAGCACTTGATCAAGATGGAAACATAGTTAACAAAGATTTAGTACCTGATTTATCCGATGATGAACTCGTTGAATTAATGACTCACATGGTATGGTCTCGTGTATTAGACCAACGTTCCACAGCGCTGAACCGCCAAGGACGCCTAGGCTTTTTTGCACCAACTGCCGGACAAGAGGCAAGTCAGCTGGCCAGTGCGTATGCATTTGATAAAGAAGATGTTCTTCTTCCAGGTTATCGAGATGTCCCTCAATTAGTAAAACACGGCTTACCTTTATCACAAGCATTTTTATGGTCTAGAGGACATGCTGCAGGTAATTCTTATCCGGAAGAATTGAAAGCTCTACCACCACAAATCATCATCGGTGCACAATATGTACAAGCAGCCGGTGTTGCATTAGGTTTGAAGAAACGCAACAAGAAAAATGTTGTCTTCACTTATACTGGTGATGGCGGTTCATCACAAGGTGATTTTTACGAAGCAATCAATTTCGCTGGTGCTTACCATGCAAATGCTGTATTTTATATCCAAAATAATGGGTATGCGATCTCTACACCTCGTGAAAAACAAACCGCAGCAAAAACACTTGCACAAAAAGCTGTCGCAGCTGGGATTCCAGGAATTCAAGTCGATGGAATGGATCCGCTTGCAGTATATACTGTATCTAAAATGGCACGGGAATGGGCAATCAGCGGAAATGGACCAGTCCTAATTGAAACACTGACTTATCGTTACGGACCACATACACTATCTGGGGACGATCCAACCCGCTACCGTACAAAAGACACAGATGACGAATGGCAGAAAAAAGATCCATTGATCCGCTTCCGTAAATATCTGACGGAAAAAGGACTTTGGTCTGAAGAAAAAGAAGAACAAGTGATTGAAGCAACTAAAGAAGAAATCAAAGCAGCTATCGCAGAAGCCGACAAAGTTCCAAAACAAAAGGTTTCAGATTTCTTGAAAAACATGTTCGAAGTATCTCCACAATCAATCAAAGAACAAATTGCAATTTATGAAGCGAAGGAGTCGAAATAATCATGGCACAAAAAACAATGATCCAAGCAATCACCGATGCCTTAGCACTTGAACTAGAAAATGACGAGAATGTCGTTGTTTTTGGTGAAGATGTTGGGAAAAACGGAGGAGTTTTCCGGGCAACTGAAGGATTGCAGGAAAAATTCGGAGAAGACCGAGTATTCGATACTCCTTTAGCTGAATCTGGAATCGCAGGGTTGAGTTTCGGACTTGCGTTGGAAGGATTTCGTCCAGTTCCTGAAATCCAATTTTTTGGTTTTATTTTCGAAGCAATGGATGAAGTAGTAGCTCAAATGGCTCGTACAAGATACCGAATGAGCGGTACTAGAAATCTACCAATCACGATTCGTTCACCATTTGGTGGCGGTGTTCATACACCAGAACTGCATTCAGATAATTTAGAAGGTTTGATTGCCCAGTCTCCTGGTATTCGAGTAGTGATCCCATCAAACCCTTACGATGCAAAAGGACTATTGATTTCTTCTATTAGAAGTAACGATCCAGTTGTTTTCCTAGAACACATGAAACTATATCGCTCATTCCGAGAAGAAGTGCCGGATGAAGCTTACGAAGTTCCTTTGGACAAAGCAGCAGTTACTCGTGAAGGAACAGATGTATCTGTTATCACATACGGGGCAATGGTGCGTGAAGCAATCAAAGCAGCAGACAATCTTGCAAAAGAAAATATCTCTGTTGAAATCATTGATCTTCGTACAGTTGCGCCATTAGATGTAGAAACGATCATTCAATCCGTGGAAAAAACAGGTCGCGTAGTCGTTGTCCAAGAAGCGCAACGACAAGCGGGTGTTGCTGCGCAAGTAGTTTCTGAGATCTCAGAACGCGCTATCCTTTCATTAGAAGCCCCAATCGGACGAGTTTCTGCACCTGATACAGTCTTCCCGTTTGGACAAGCAGAAAATGTTTGGTTACCAAACGCAAAAGATATCGAAGACAAAGTAAAAGAAATCGCGGAATTTTAAGAAAAGAAGGGACGAAACAAAGTCATGGCTTATCAATTTAAATTGCCGGATATCGGTGAAGGAATTGCAGAAGGTGAAATCGTCAAATGGTTCGTCAAACCAGGAGATACGATTAATGAAGATGATACATTATTAGAAGTTCAAAACGACAAATCAGTAGAAGAAATCCCCTCACCTGTAACAGGAACGGTTAAAAATGTCATTGTTCCAGAAGGTACAGTAGCAAATGTTGGGGATGTATTGGTAGAAATCGATGCACCAGGACATGAAGACAATGAAGGGGACAGTGGTGTAGCCGCAGAATCCCAAACTCCAGCTAACCCGGCTGCTGAACCAACTGTTGATACAGGATCAGCTGGATCGTCAAGCGAAGGAGTCTTCCAATTCAAGTTACCGGATATCGGTGAAGGAATTGCAGAAGGTGAAATCGTCAAATGGTTCGTCAAACCAGGAGATACGATTAATGAAGATGATACATTATTAGAAGTTCAAAACGACAAATCAGTAGAAGAAATCCCGTCACCTGTAACCGGGACAGTTAAAAACGTGATTGTCCCAGAAGGAACAATAGCAAATGTTGGGGACGTGTTAGTAGAAATCGATGCTCCTGGACACAATGGTGCACCATCAACTAGTGCGCCATCAGCTGAAGCACCAAAAGAAAAAGTAGAAACATCAGGTTCAGCAAGTGTCGTTGAAGCTGCCGATCCAAATAAACGTGTATTGGCTATGCCATCTGTTCGTCAATTTGCCCGCGAAAAAGATGTAGATATCTCACAAGTAACTGCAACTGGAAAAGGTGGCAGAGTAACAAAAGAGGACATCGAAAACTTCTTGACAGGTGGTCCAAGCAGTGCACCAGCGAAATCAGAAGCGCCAGAAGCGGCAGCGCCGAAAGAAGCAGCTCCTGCAGCAGAAAGCAAACCATCTGCACCAGCAAAACCATTCAAGTCCAACTTAGGAGACTTGGAAGAACGTGTAGCAATGACACCAACACGTAAAGCTATTGCTAAAGCAATGGTCAACAGTAAGCATACAGCTCCACACGTGACATTGCATGATGAAGTAGAAGTGTCTAAACTATGGGATAATCGGAAACGATTTAAAGAAGTTGCTGCTGCAAATGGTACGAAACTTACTTTCTTGCCATATGTCGTGAAAGCTTTAACAGCGACTGTTAAGAAATACCCAGTATTGAATGCATCTATCGACGATGCAAACCAAGAAATCGTTTATAAACATTACTACAATATCGGTATTGCAACTGATACGGATCACGGACTATATGTACCAAATGTGAAAGATGCAGACCGCAAAGGAATGTTTGCTATTGCAGACGAAATCAATGAGAAAGCAAAATTAGCTCATGACGGCAAACTATCTGCAGAAGATATGCGCAATGGAACGATTACGATCAGCAATATCGGATCTGTAGGTGGCGGTTGGTTTACACCAGTCATCAACTATCCAGAAGTAGCTATTTTAGGTGTAGGAACGATTGCACAACAACCAATCGTAAATGCTGAAGGCGAAATCGTTGTCGGTCGTGTGATGAAACTGTCATTAAGTTTCGATCACCGTATCGTAGATGGAGCAACTGCGCAACAAGCAATGAATAATATCAAACGTCTTTTAGCTGATCCAGAGCTATTAATGATGGAAGGATGATAAACAAATGGTAGTTGGAGATTTTGCTGTAGAATTAGATACAGTTGTAATCGGTGCGGGACCTGGTGGCTATGTAGCTGCCATCCGCGCTGCTGAAATGGGACAAAAAGTAGCAATCATTGAAAGAGAGTATATTGGCGGTGTTTGTTTGAATGTCGGCTGTATTCCTTCAAAAGCACTGATAGCTGCAGGACACCATTATCAAGAGTCACTAGATTCTGAAATGTTTGGAGTAACTAGTGAAAATGTCAAACTAGATTTTGCGAAAACACAAGAATGGAAAGAAAACAAAGTTGTCCATACGTTGACTTCTGGTGTTAGTTTCCTATTAAAAAAACATAAGGTTGAAACAATCGAAGGAGAAGCGTTCTTCGTAGATGATCACACACTACGCGTCATCCATCCAGATTCAGCTCAAACTTATTCGTTCAATAACGCAATCATCGCAACAGGTTCCCGTCCTATCGAGATTCCAGGATTTAAATTCGGAGGACGTGTGTTAGATTCTACTGGCGGATTAGCATTGAAAGAAGTACCTAAGAAATTTGTGATCATCGGTGGCGGTGTGATTGGTGCCGAATTGGGCGGAGCGTACGCAAACTTAGGAGCAGAAGTAACGATCCTTGAAGGTTCACCACAAATTTTACCAACTTACGAAAAAGATCTAGTAAAATTAGTAGAAGATGATTTCAAGAAAAAAGGTGTAACAGTCGTAACGAATGCAATGGCGAAAGAAGCAGTCGATAACGGTGACAGCGTGACAGTGAAATATGCAGTGGACGGGAAAGAAGAATCCGTTACTGCTGATTATGTGATGGTCACTGTAGGTCGTCGTCCGAATACGGATGATATGGGCTTAGAACAAGCAGGAGTCGAAGTAGGAGAACGAGGATTGATTACGGTAGATAAACAAGGACGTACGAACGTACCTAATATCTATGCCATCGGTGATATCGTTCCAGGGGCGGCATTAGCACACAAAGCCAGTTATGAAGCAAAAATCGCTGCTGAAGCAATCTCTGGCAAAAAAGTAGCTGTAGATTATAAAGCAATGCCGGCAGTAGCCTTCACTGATCCTGAATTGGCTTCTGTAGGTATGACGATCAAAGAAGCAAAAGATGCTGGTATCGAAGCAAAAGCATATAAATTCCCATTTTCAGGGAACGGTCGGGCATTATCGCTTGGTAAAACAGAAGGATTCATCCGTCTAGTTACGACGATCGAAGATAACGTGCTGATTGGTGCACAAATCGGGGGAGTCGGTGCAAGCGATATGGTTTCTGAATTAGCTTTAGCAATCGAATCAGGAATGAACGCTGAAGATATCGCCTTGACGATTCATCCGCATCCATCTCTTGGCGAAATCGTCATGGATGCTTCGGAATTAGCATTAGGCTTGCCAATCCATATTTGATTTGAATAATACAGGCGAAACGCAACTGAGAAATTGGTTGCGTTTTTTTCTTTTTTATTATCAATAATTTAATTATGTAAACTTAATAATACGACTACTTCTTGGTTTATTACCGTCTCCTATGCTACACTAAAGAAGAATATGAAATAGGAGAGTTGAAGATGCAAGAATATCAGTATCCACTTGATTTAGACTGGACAACAGATGAAATGGTCATTGTAATGAAGATGTGGGAAGATCTGGAACGTGCGAATGAAAAAGGGATAAACAATGAAGCTTTTTTGAAGACCTATCAGCAGTTCAAAACAGTTGTCAAATCCATCGGAGAAGAAAAACGGTTGGGACGGGAATTTGAAAAAGCTTCCGGGTACTCCTTATATCGAACAGTGCAGCAAGCAAAAAAAAATCCAAACAAAAATTTGAGAATGAACGGGTGAGATAAATGGAACAGATGATTGATCATATCAAATCCTGGCTAGAAGAAGCTGGTGAGAAAATCAAATCTTCTCAACAAACATTAACGATCTCGCAAAAATCAAATCGAACGGATCTAGTGACAAATGTCGACCGAAACATCCAGAATTTTCTAATCGAAAAAATCCATTCCTATGATCCAGAGGCGAAAATATTGGCAGAAGAAGAAGGGTGTAATCAACTAGCAGATCTCGATGGAAGAGTCTTTATCATTGATCCTATTGATGGCACATTGAATTTCGTGATTGAAGGGGAAAATTTTTGTATCATGCTCGCTGTTTATGAATCCGGTGTTGGAAAACTTGGTTTCATTTATGACGTCATGAGAAATGAGCTTTTTTGGGGTGGAAAAGGAATAGGTGTCTATAAAAATGATAAACCAATGCCTAGACCAGCAAATAAATCTTTATCAGAAGGCTTACTTGGTGTGAATAGCTATCTTTTCGGTCATAATAAATATGGAATCCGAGAGATTGCGGAAAGCAGCATGGGAACACGTATGTACGGGTGTGCAGGGCTTGAACTAGCCGCAATCTTGAAAGGAAACCATATTGCTTACATTTCGAACCTCAGCCCTTGGGATTATGCAGCGGGAAATGTTTTATTGGAAGAGTTTGGTATGGTAACAAGCGGTCTTTTTGGCACTCCATTGACCTTTGATAGAAGGGAATACTATTTAGCAGGGACTCCTTGTGCATATGCAGAAATCGCAGACCTTTTGAAAAAAGAAGGCTAAAAAAAGGTAGAAATCATTCACAAAAATGATAAAAACGGGCAAAAGATTAATTTTCTCGAAAAAATGAAAACATTTTACTATATTTCATGAAAAAAGTCTGCTATAATTAGCAGTCGAGTAAAATTTGCCCTGTCATAAAGAACCAATAAAAAAGGAGTTAGTTACATTGAATTATAGAAACGATATCCGTAACGTCGCAATTATTGCCCACGTTGACCACGGAAAAACAACATTAGTTGATGAACTATTAAAACAATCAGATACATTAGACGCACATACGCAATTGCAAGAACGTGCGATGGACTCAAATGCGCTAGAAAAAGAACGTGGTATCACGATTTTAGCCAAAAACACAGCTGTAGACTATAAAGGAATTCGCGTAAACATCATGGATACTCCAGGACACGCGGACTTTGGTGGCGAAGTAGAACGGATCATGAAAATGGTTGACGGCGTTGTGTTGGTCGTAGATGCGTATGAAGGAACAATGCCTCAAACACGTTTTGTATTGAAAAAAGCATTGGAACAACATATCACACCAATCGTTGTCGTAAACAAGATTGACAAACCTTCTGCTCGTCCTGAGCATGTTGTAGATGAAGTTCTTGAACTATTCATCGAATTGGGAGCAGATGATGATCAATTAGACTTTCCTGTGATTTATGCGTCTGCACTGAATGGTACGTCAAGCTTATCAGACGACCCAGCAGATCAAGAACCAACAATGGCACCTATTTTTGACACGATTATTGAAAAAATTCCTGCTCCTGTCGATAATAGCGACGAACCATTACAATTCCAAGTTTCATTACTTGACTACAACGATTATGTAGGTCGTATCGGAATCGGACGTGTATTTAGAGGAACAATCAAAGTAGGCGACCAAGTAGCATTAATTAAATTAGACGGAACAGTTAAGAAATTCCGTGTAACGAAATTATTTGGTTTCTTTGGACTAAAACGTCTAGAGATTCAAGAAGCAAAAGCTGGAGACTTGATTGCTGTCTCAGGTATGGAAGACATCTTTGTCGGTGAAACAGTTACTCCTGTGGATCATCAAGATGCGTTACCTATCCTTCACATTGACGAACCAACATTGCAAATGACTTTCTTAGTTAATAATTCACCATTTGCCGGTCGAGAAGGGAAATACGTAACTGCTCGTAAAATTGAAGAACGTTTGATGGCAGAACTTCAAACAGATGTATCTTTGCGAGTTGAACCAACAAACTCTCCAGATGCTTGGACTGTTTCTGGTCGTGGAGAATTGCATTTGTCTATCTTGATTGAAAACATGCGTCGTGAAGGATACGAATTGCAAGTATCTCGTCCAGAAGTTATTGAAAAAGAAATCGACGGTGTAAAATGCGAACCGTTTGAACGCGTACAAATCGATACACCAGAAGAATACATGGGTAGTGTCATCGAATCCTTGAGCTTACGTAAAGGTGAAATGCAAGATATGGTCCATACAGGAAACGGACAAATCCGTTTGACATTCTTGACACCTGCCCGCGGTTTGATCGGTTATTCAACTGAATTCCTTTCAATGACACGCGGTTACGGAATCATGAACCATACTTTTGATCAATACTTGCCAATGCTTCCTGGTCAAATCGGTGGACGTCACCAAGGTGCGCTTGTTTCGATCGATACCGGAAAAGCAACGACCTATTCTATCATGAGTATCGAAGAACGCGGTACAGTCTTCGTAGAACCAGGTACAGAAGTATATGAAGGAATGATTATCGGAGAAAACAGCCGTGATAATGATTTGACTGTCAACATCACAAAAGCAAAACAAATGACAAACGTACGGTCTGCTACTAAAGACCAAACATCTGTCATCAAAAAACCAAAACAATTGACGTTGGAAGAATCTTTGGAATTCTTGAATGATGATGAATATTGCGAAGTAACACCAGAAAGCATTCGCTTGAGAAAACAAATTTTAGAGAAAAATGCTCGTGAAAAAGCATCTAAAAAGAAAAAATAATCTGTAAAAGGATGAAGAGAGAAACCAGCTTGTTATAAAAAATAGCTGGTTTCTTTTTTTGTCCAACTTATTTCTGTGGAGAAGTCATCTTTGTCAATGGACTTAAATTCAGAAAATACGCCAAAAGACATTTAAAAGACTTTTAAAGAACTTGAATCTGGTGTGATTTTGTTTCATATCGTGCGTATGTTTCACAAGAGGGATCAACTTGTCCTTCGGAGAAAACCGAAGTAAAATGGCAAGGGAAAGGAGCGGGAAGATGAACGACTTATTAAAACAATACTTTGGTTATGATGAGTTTAGACCTGGTCAAAAAGAAATTATTCAGAAAGTCATTGATCAGGAAAATGTATTAGGGATCATGCCTACCGGCAGTGGGAAATCAATCTGTTACCAGCTTCCATCTTTACTATTAGATGGGCTTACTGTGGTTGTATCCCCTTTGATCTCTCTGATGAAGGATCAGGTGGATGCAGCGAATCAATTAGGTATACCCGCCACTTTTATCAATAGCTCGTTAGATGGTTACGAAACAGCTAGACGCTTCCAAGAAATCGATAGGCAGCAGTATCGTTTACTTTATATTGCTCCAGAACGTTTTATCATGCCGGATTTCATTCAAGCGATGAATCGATGGAACGTCTGTATGATTGCCATTGACGAGGCGCATTGTATCTCTCAGTGGGGGCATGATTTCCGTCCAAGTTATTTACAAATGGCGAAACAGCTAGATCAACTGCCAAATCAACCTGTTATTGTTGCACTGACAGCTACAGCAACTATACAAGTAGCCGCTGACATAAAAAGACTTTTAAAAATCCCTGACGGCAATCACATCCAGACTGGTTTTGAACGGGAAAATCTCCGCTTTCAAGTAGTGAAAGACCAAAAAAAAGAACAGTATCTAGTCGAGTATTTGAAAGTCAACAAAAATCAATCGGGCATTATTTATGCAGCGACGAGAAAAGAAGTAGACCGAATCTATCATTTGCTTAAAAAATTTGGTTTTTCTATAGGCAGATATCATGGTGGCCTAAAGGAGAATGAACGAACGGCAATGCAAGAGGCCTTTTTATACGATCGCTTACAGCTAATCGTAGCGACCAATGCATTCGGCATGGGCATAAATAAAAGCAATGTCCGTTTTGTTATCCATTATCAAATTCCTGGCTCTCTAGAAGCATACTATCAGGAAGCTGGTCGTGCGGGAAGAGATGGTCTTTCCAGTGAAGCCATCCTGCTTTTCGCTCCTCAAGATATTCAGGTCCAAAAGTTTTTTATCCAGCAGTCCCAAAGAGAAGAGGAGCAAAAGCAAAAAGAATATGAAAAATTAAAAGCGATGACAGAATATGCGTATATAGAATCCTGTCTTCAGCAATACATCCTAAACTATTTTGGCGAGACAAGCAGTCCGTGCAATCGTTGTGGTAATTGTTTAGATGACAGAGAAATAGTAGAAGTAACGACACAAGCACAGATGGTCCTTTCTTGTTTGAAACGTATGGGGGAGAATTATGGCAAGCAGATGCTAATGAAAGTCTTGGCAGGATCGAAAGAACAAAAGCTGCGAGCCTTGGGGTTTGAACGTTTATCTACCTATGGACTGATGAAAAACCAATCGCAAAAAGAAACGATGCAATTGATTGAATATTTGATATCGAATGGCTATCTTCTGACCGTTAATGGAGAATATCCTATCTTGAAAGTAACAGAAAGAGGGATCCAAGTATTAAAAGGACAAGAAGCTGTTTATCGAAAGGAACCCAAGAAAGTCCAGCAGCTGTCGGATGAAGAGACCGATACACTATTTGAAGTGTTGCGGGAACTTCGAACGGATCTAGCATCAGAAGCAGGCGTTCCCCCGTATGTCGTATTTTCAGATTCCACCTTGAAAGAAATGAGCCGAATACGTCCATCAAGCAGACTGGAGATGCTTCAGATAAAGGGAGTTGGTCAAAGCAAGCTTGATAAATACGGAGAAGCCTTTTTATCTCGGATAAAAAATACGGATCCTAACGTTCTGGACAAGTAAGAAGGACCATTACGTAAAAATGAATAAAAACAACTGGTTAAATCTGTTTTTTTGCTCCCTATGAAAATCAAATATGTTATAATTAAGGAATTAGAACGGGAGGTAAGCACAGATGGATTCTTTGTCGAAAAAACTTGCGATCCAAGTATTAAATGATGAAGCAGAACGGATCAAACGATTAATCCGAAACCAAAATAACAGTCTCTGTATCTCGCAATGCAAAGCCTTCGAAGAAGTGGTAGATACACAGATGTACGGTTTCTCCCAGCAAGTCGGGTTTGCTGTTCGTATAGGAGTAATCGAAAAAAACGAGGGACAGCTGATGTTAAGTGAGCTGGAACGAGAATTGAATCAGTTATACAGTGAGGTTTACCAAGAAAATTATGATAAAAAAGAAGTTGGCAAGGAGGAATAGACTTGCCTAAGAAAGTAAAAAAAAGGCATCTATTAGACTATAGTATCTTGATTCCCTATTTGATTTTATGTGTTTTGGGTTTGATCATGGTATATAGTTCTACGTCGTATCTATTATTAGAAAACGGACAAAATCCGTCCGCATCAGTCATTAACCAAAGTATTTTTTGGGTGCTCAGCTTGATTGCTATCGCACTACTCTACAAAATGAAAACAGATGTTTTAAAAAACCAGCGTTTGATTATGGCAGCCATCGCAGTTTTGACGATTTTGCTGCTGATCGTTGTGTTTTTCGGTAAAGAAATCAATGGTGCAAAAGGTTGGCTTCAAATTGCAGGATTTTCGATCCAACCTGCCGAATACCTAAAGATTATTTCTATCTGGTATCTGTCTCTGACTTTATCTAAAAGACAAAACAGTGTGCAAAAAGATTTCCTAGGGACTGTAAAACGTCCACTTGCAATGGTTATCGGACTGACTGCTTTGGTCGCTATTCTTCCTGATTTTGGGAATGCGGCAGTTATCTTTTTGATTATTTTGGTTCTGCTTTTAGCCAGCGGAGTCAATTATGTGTATACTTTGATTGTAGGAGTAGGGGGTTTTTGTTTAAGTACTTTTACGATCTGGCTAATCAATATTACAAACGGAAAAATCTTGCCTGGACGTTTACAGTATATCTATAATCGCTTTGCTATTTACCAAAATCCTTTCTCGGATGAATTAAATAAAGGCCATCAATTAGTTAACGGCTACTATGCCATGTTCAATGGCGGGTTATTTGGCAGAGGATTAGGTAACAGTATCCAGAAAAAGGGATTTTTACAAGAAGCACAAACCGATTTTATCTATGCAATCGTAGTGGAAGAGCTCGGAGTGATTATGGGGATTTTGATATTAGCGTTGCTATTCTTTATGATCGTGCGCATTATTCTTGTAGGGATTCGTTCAAGAGATCCGTTCAATTCGCTTTTGTGCATTGGGATCGGCGCAATGTTTTTGATCCAAGTGTTTGTCAATCTGGGAGGAATCACTGGTGTCATTCCTTTGACAGGGATCACGTTCCCATTCTTAAGTCAAGGAGGATCCAGTTTGCTGATGCTTTCGATCTGTGTCGGCTTTGTCCTCAACATTAGTGCGGATGAAAAACGCAAGAGCTTAGGTTTATAATAAAAAAAGATGTAGGAGTGGTTCGATGAAAAAAGTTTTAGTTGCTAACAGGGGTGAAATCGCTGTACGTGTATTTCGTGCTTGTACAGAATTAGGAATTAAAACTGTTGGAATCTATGCAGAAGAAGATGAATATTCCGTACACCGTTTTAAAGCGGATGAAGCATATTTAGTAGGACAAGGGAAAAAACCGATTGATGCGTATCTAGATATTGAAGGGATCATTTCTATCGCGAAAGAATGCGGGGCTGATGCCATTCATCCTGGTTATGGTCTTTTATCGGAAAACTTGAATTTTGCGCAACGGTGCGAGGAAGAGGGTATCACTTTTGTTGGACCCAAACTGCATCATTTGGATATTTTTGGAGATAAAATCAAAGCAAAAGCTGCAGCCATCGAAGCAGGAATTGCTTCAATTCCAGGCACAGATGGTCCAATCGCTTCTGTAGACGATGCATTGGAATTTGCTGAACGATTCGGTTATCCGATTATGATTAAGGCAGCTCTAGGCGGCGGAGGTCGCGGAATGCGTGTG
This sequence comes from Enterococcus sp. HMSC076E04, assembly GCF_001814285.1. Taxonomy (NCBI): domain Bacteria; kingdom Bacillati; phylum Bacillota; class Bacilli; order Lactobacillales; family Enterococcaceae; genus Enterococcus; species Enterococcus sp. HMSC076E04. The sequence continues at coordinate 65,828 of NZ_KV815627.1, forward strand.
GCTCATGATGAAAAGAGTGCAAGAGAAGGTTACGAACGTGCAAAAAGCGAAGCAAAAGCTGCCTTTGGTAGCGATGAAGTGTATGTTGAAAAATACATCGCCAACCCTAAGCATATCGAAGTACAGATTCTTGGTGACACACATGGAAACGTCATCCATCTTTTCGAAAGAGACTGTTCTGTTCAGCGCCGCCACCAAAAAGTAGTAGAAGTAGCGCCTTGTGTCTCTATGAACGAACAGCAACGTCAAAAAATTTGTCAGGCAGCTGTCCAATTGATGAAACATGTTGGGTATGTCAATGCGGGTACGGTAGAATTTCTTGTTGAAGGAGATGATTTTTACTTTATCGAAGTCAATCCTCGCGTCCAAGTGGAACATACGATCACAGAAATGATTACAGATATTGATATCGTGACAACACAACTATTGATTGCCCAAGGGTTAGATTTGCATAAAGAAATCGGATTGCCTCAGCAAGAAGAAATCAAATTGAATGGGTCAGCTATTCAATGCCGAATTACTACGGAAGACCCGTTGAATAACTTTTTACCAGACACAGGAAAAATCGATACGTATCGTTCACCTGGCGGATTTGGCGTACGTCTGGATGTAGGGAATGCTTACGCTGGCTATGTGGTGACGCCGTATTTTGATTCATTGTTAGTAAAAGTATGTACGCATGGCGCTACTTTTGAAACAGCCATTCAGAAAATGGAACGTTGCTTGAAAGAATTCAGGATCCGTGGAGTAAAAACAAATATTCCATTTATGCTAAATGTCATCACACATCCTGAATTCCAATCAGGAAATGCAAAAACAACTTTTATCGATAGTACAGCAACATTATTTGAATTTCCTCGACTACGAGACCGCGGAAATAAAACGATGAAATATATCGGTGAAATTACTGTCAATGGTTTTCCAGGTATCGAAAGTGGCGAAAAACCATTTTATGAAGAACCACGTATGCCTAAAGATCTAATCACAAGAACTGATTATGTAACGGCTAAGAACGTATTAGATGCGAAGGGTGCCGATGCTTTGGTTGAATGGATCAAAGGACAGGAAAATTTATTGTTGACGGATACGACATTTAGAGACGCTCATCAAAGTCTGCTAGCAACTCGTGTTCGGACAAAGGATTTCAAGCAGATTGCACGCTTAACGGGAGAAGGTCTTCCTGAACTCTTTTCAAGTGAGATGTGGGGGGGAGCAACATTTGATGTGGCTTACCGCTTTTTGAATGAAGATCCTTGGCAACGATTGAGAAAAATCCGTTCTTTAATGCCTAATACATTGCTGCAAATGCTTTTCAGAGGTTCAAATGCCGTTGGGTATTCTAATTATCCTGACAATGTACTGGTGGAATTTGTCAAAGAAGCAGCAGCACAAGGGATTGATGTTTTCCGAATCTTTGATAGTTTGAACTGGACTCCTCAAATGGAAAAAAGTATCCAAGCAGTACGGGATACTGGTAAAATCGCAGAGGCAGCTATCTGCTATACTGGCGATATCAACGATCCAAGCCGAGCAAAATACAATGTTCAGTATTATAAAGACATGGCAAAAGAACTAGAACAACTGGGTGCGCATATCATTGCAATCAAGGATATGGCTGGATTGCTTAAACCGCAAGCAGCTTATCGTTTGATTAGTGAATTGAAAGAAACGACGGATCTGCCAATCCATCTGCATACTCATGATACTAGTGGAAACGGGATTATCACTTATTCCGCTGCTTCAAAAGCAGGAGTAGACATCGTTGACGTAGCAATGAGTGCAATGAGTGGGAACACGAGTCAGCCTAGCATGAGTAGCTTGTATTATGCGCTGGTCAATGGCCCACGGCTGCCAGAAATCACAATTGAAAATGCACAGAAATTGAACCATTATTGGGAAGATGTGCGTATGTATTACAAACCATTTGAAAATGGCTTGAATGCTCCTGAAACAGAAGTGTATATGCATGAGATGCCGGGAGGACAGTATTCAAATCTGCAACAGCAGGCAAAAGCTGTCGGACTAGGTCATCGCTGGGATGAAATCAAACAAATGTACCATACTGTCAATTTGATGTTTGGCGATATCGTGAAAGTAACTCCATCATCTAAAGTCGTAGGAGATATGGCACTATTCATGGTCCAAAATGATCTCACAGAACAAGACATCTATGAAAAAGGCGAAACACTAAGTTTCCCTGAATCTGTAGTGACTTTCTTCCAAGGAGAACTAGGACAACCAGTCGGCGGATTTCCTGAAAAACTGCAAAAGATCATTCTTAAGGGCAGACCCGCGTTGAGTGAACGTCCAGGACTGTTGGCGAAATCAGTCGATTTCAACGAAGTGAAAAAAGAATTGGCAGAAAAAATCGGCTATGAACCAAAACAAGACGAAGTATTAAGTTATTTGATGTATCCGCAAGTCTTTTTGGACTATCAAAAAGCGTATAATCAATTTGGCGATGTTACATTACTGGATACACCAACATTCTTCCAAGGGATACGTTTAGGTGAAACGATCAATGTACAAATCGAACGTGGAAAAACGCTTATCATCCGGTTAGATGAAATCGGAGAACCCGATATCGAAGGAAATCGCGTACTGTTCTTCAATCTGAATGGGCAAAGACGGGAAATCACTATCAAAGATAATTCAATCATCAGTGCGGTTCAAACTCGATTGAAAGCTGAACCAACAAACCGAGAGCAAATCGGAGCAACGATGTCTGGTTCTGTGCTTGATGTATTAGTGAAAAAAGGCGATAACGTCAAAAAAGGCGACACGTTGATGATTACTGAAGCAATGAAAATGGAAACAGCCATCGAAGCACGTTTTGACGGAGAAGTTGCACATGTATATGTATCTTCAGGCGACACGATTTCGTCTGGCGACCTTTTGATTGAAGTGACTGAAAAATAATAAGTGAAAGGTGGGGAAACATGAAAAGACTGGGTTTGTTTTGGCTGATTCTGCTATTAGTTATTGCGGCATTCTATATGGAACCAGTCTTGTTCCCGCCAAAACTTGAAGTGAAGGAAAACTCTGATCAACAAATCTCAAATCAAATGACAACGTGGAAATACCAGGAGCTTAAAGCAACTGGTTTTTCTACTTATATTGGAAAACCGATTGAACAGCTAGAAAAAGATTTTGGACAATCCTATGATCGATTAACTAGTGGGTTTGGTTTTGAAACAAGATATTATGAAAACAAAGCCAGTCATCTCACTTTTGAAGTGAATGTCCAAGATAGCATGGTCACAACTGTTAAAGTACTGCAAACAGGACCTGCTGATATCACGCCGTTTTATTTAGGGATGACGATGCAGGACCTAACGAAACTCACGACTATCTATACTAATTTCACTTTTGAGTATCACGACACAGAAGTTGGAATCGAACTGATGGAAGAGGATATGAATTATCGTCCACTGATTGCTTTTGATAACGACACTTTTGCTATTTTGTTTTTTGATCAAACAACTAACGGTCTGTTTTCAGTTGTATATTTAGATAAAGATAGTCTTTTGAAACTTTTACCGTATCAAGTGTTTGGTGAAGGTCTCCCACATTATGAAGCAGATAAATCGGCTGACTGGGAATCGATCAATCGCGGTAAAGAACGAAAAAGTACGACTATACTAAACATGCTTAGAAGAGAAGACGAACTTCCTATATACAACCAACCACTTGCCTTTCAAAGCCACAGTCGGCTGCTGCTACATGATTTCTTGACAAAGCCTGAAGAAATCTTGTCAGACGAACGTATGGCTGATTGGCAAAAATCGCTAGGCAGTGGACAAACGACAACGAAATTCTCCTTGACGAATGATGAATTGGAGAAGTTAATCAGTAAACAGAAATTAGAAAATACTAGTGGACTGTTTATTCATCCAGCAATCGACGCTACTTTTTCGTTTTTATATTGGTACAGCGATCCATATAATCATGACCGCTTTATGGATCCGGGAACGGATTCATTAGGCATTGCTTTTTCTAAAGAAAATATGTTAGTCTTATTGCAAGAAGAAAACGGAGAAAGTAGTGATAGCAGTGATCGTTAACGAAGAGCTGTTTCAACTGGAGGATCAATGCCTCCGAGTCGCTGAAATGATAAAAAAGAGTAAAACGATGACTTCTTATTTCAAACATAAACAGTCAATGAAAGAATCTGCAGAAGTCTGCCAATTAAAAGAGGCGTTCCTGTCGAAGAAAAAGGCGTTTGAAAATGTAGCGGCATATGGCGAATATGCACCTGATTATCGTGAAAAAAAACGTGCTCTTCGAAAAGCAAGAAGACAGCTTGACCTGAATGAGCATGTCGCAGCTTTTAGGTATAGTGAAACACAGTTACAAAGTCTATTGGATCAAATTGTCCAAGCACTTGCCGAAGAAGTTTCTAATGAAATCAAGGTAGATGCAGGTAGTCCGTTCTTTGAAACGAAAAAACACTTTGGATGCGGAGGGAATTGTCATGCAAGTTGACAATAGTGAATTTGAAATAATAAAACGACGCGGGCTGATCGTATGGGTCTACAGCTTAAAACAATTAAAGAATCTAAAAAAGTTCGGCTTGTTGCATTATGTCTCAAGAAGAATGAAATATGTCGTCCTTTACTTGAATGAAGAGACATTTGAAGAGACAGAAGAACGAATCCGTAAATTACATTTTGTTCGAAACGTAGAACGTTCTTACCGACCAGATATCGAAATGAATTTTGCTGATAAAATAGGTAATAAAACGGTATTAAAAGAAGAAGGTTTCGAAATCGAAGAGCTGAATACAGAAATCAGATTAGCTGAACATCTTTAAAAATCTCTTATGAGCAGTTTTTTAATAAAAAAATAACTTGGACAACTATCAAAAATTGATCATTGTCCAAGTATTTTTTTGTCTTTTTTTTGGTATACTAGTACCAGTACCATTTCTAAGGAGTGAGTAGATGCGGATAATATCAGGAAATTATGGCGGACGCCGCTTAAAAAGTTTAGCAGGGGCGAACACCAGACCAACTACAGATAAAGTAAAAGAATCCATATTCAATATGATTGGACCCTATTTTGATGGAGAGACAGTATTGGATCTGTTTGCAGGAAGCGGCGGTCTAGCTATCGAAGCCGTATCCAGAGGCTGTAGTTATGCAGTATGCGTAGACAAAAATTACCAAGCGCTAAAAATCATCAAAGAAAACATCGAGATTACGAAAGAACCAGAGAAGTTTACAACAATAAAACTTGATGCAGACAAAGCAATCGAACGGTTAGCAGCAGAGAAACAACAATTTGATTACTTGTTTCTTGATCCGCCGTATGCAAAACAAAAAATCATTGATCAAATCCATAAAATGGAAGAACTGGGACTTTTTTCTAAAACCGCAGTTATCGTATGTGAAACGGATAAAACAGTCGAATTGCCAGAATCTGTGGCTGGATTTCATCAAATAAGAAAACAGATTTATGGCATAACAGCTGTGACTATCTATAGAAAAGAGGGAAATCGATGAAACGTGCATTATTCCCAGGAAGTTTTGATCCTTTTACAAAAGGACACTTAGATACAGTGGAGCGTGCGGCTAAATTATTCGATGAGGTGGTAATTGGTGTTTTTATCAATACTTCAAAGAAAAGTTTGTTTCCTCCAGAAGAAAGAATGACATTGATCACAAAAGCTGTGGCACATCTTCCTAATGTAAAAGTCATGCATCAGGAAAATCAATTGACAGTGGAAACGGCAAAAGAAATCGGCGCGGATGCCTTGGTCAGAGGAATACGGAGTATCAAAGACTTCGAATATGAACGAGAAATCGCTCAGATGAACCGTCATCTAAACGAGGAATTGGAAACGGTGTTCTTATTGGCAAAACCAGAATATAGCCATGTCAGTTCCAGTATTTTAAAAGAAGTACTGCACTTTGGTGGAGACGTGAGCAGTTATTTACCGCCAGTTATCAACGAAGCTTTAGCTGGAAAGCGTGAATCAAATGAAAGCTAAACAATGGTTGAAAACAGTACTGATTATCATATTTGGAATGTTGATCATCGGATTTGTAGTAGTTCCTCTGCCATATTATGTGGAATCACCAGGAGCAACGATTGATCTGAAAGAATTAATTACAGTCAATGACAAAGAAGACAAAGGTTCTGGCTCTTTCTCTCTTACATCCGTCGGTATCAGGCAAGCTACCGGATTTTTGGCGCTAAAGGCTAAACTAGCCCCCTTTGAAGAATTAATCAGTAAAGAAGAATTGACTGGTGGGGCAACAAATGAAGAATATAATCAAATGCAACAGTATTATATGGATTCTTCCCAAAACGCAGCCATCGAACAAGCGTTGAAACTTGCAGGCAAGCCTTATAAAATGGAATTCAAAGGCGTATATGTCATGAGAGTAGAGAAAACATCGAACTTCTTTGGCAAGCTTTCAGTAGGAGATACAGTAACAAAAGTAGACGGCAAAAGCTTTCAAAGTACAGAAGCATTTATGGATTATGTAAAAAGCCAAAAAGTTGGACAAACAATCGAAATCAGTTATTTGCATAATGGTGAAGAAAAAACAGCATCTGGTGATCTGATTGAGTTGCCAACAGATAAAAAGGCAGGAATAGGCATCACACTTACTGATCATACAGAGATCGAATCAGATACAGACGTTCGCATTAATTCTGGCTCTATTGGTGGACCGTCAGCGGGATTGATGTTCACTTTAGAGATCTATGAACAGGTCACTGGTAAAAATTTGCGACATGGTAAGCAAATTGCCGGAACTGGAACGATCAACAGCGAAGGAGAAGTCGGCCGAATCGGAGGAATCGATAAAAAAGTGGCAAGCGCGGATAAAGCCGGCGTAGAGATTTTCTTTGCACCAGATGATACGATCTCAGATGATGTTAAGAAAGAATATCCTGAAATAAAAACCAACTACGAAGAAGCAAAAGCCGCTGCCAAAAAATTGAATTCCTCCATGAAAATCGTACCAGTAAAAACAGTACAAGATGCGCTTGACTATCTAGAGAAAATGAAATGAACCAACTAAAAAAATTGTGAAAAAGCTGCTCTGTATCAAGTAATAAGAATAGCTAAGCAAAAACAGCTTCTCCTCTTTTGTTTGGATTTATTTATCGCAGATGCAAGCTTTTGAGCTAATTGAATACTATTTATTTTGAATAAGGGATTGTGACATATTTTCTGTCACAATCCTTTTTTTTCGTCAAAATATCTTTCTGCTAAAAAAAAAGAAAAAATTGACGTAATTAGATGTTGAAGGGACGATTTTGCCAGAGCACACTGTTTCTTCGATTTCAAATGAAAGGAGTAATGAATGGTTTTTACTGATCATTCTTTGTAAAAAGAAATAATGATAGAAAAAATCAGCAAGAAAATACTCACCTCACCTAAGTTAATCGTTTGTATGTCTACGGTAGTTCTTATTTTTTGTATAGCCAGTGGTTTTTTATTGTCAAATCTGTTATTTCATAGAGAACCAGAAGAAATCGCTGCAAAAGAAATGCTTTCTCCATTTAGTTCCAGTGAAGAAAATCAATTGCCTGAAGAAAATACTGTAGAAGAGGATGCTCGTCCAAAGGTTATGTACACCGATATCAAAGGAAGTGTGAAGGAGCCTGGTATCTATTCGTTTTCTTCAGAAGAACGGGTCTATGATGTACTAAAGCGCGCAGGAGGATTATTAGAAGAAGCGGATAGCGATCGAATCAACTTTTCTGCGAAAATAGAAGATCAGCAAGTCCTATACATCCCTGCTGTAGGTGAAGAGCTGCCAGAACATCTTGATCAGTTGGCATCCTCAGAAGGAAAACAATCTACAGCAGATTCCGAGCCTTCAAAAATAAATATCAATACAGCCAGTCCCTCAGAACTCCAGCAGATTCCTGGGATCGGATCAGTCAAGGCGCAAGAAATCATTCGATTTAGAGAAGAAAACGGATCCTTCCAGAAAGTGGAAGACTTGCAGGAGATCTCTGGTATCGGTGAAAAGACAGTTGAAAAACTAAAAAACTTCGTTACAATTAAATAGAATGATTCAGAATCAACTGAAAAGAGCAATAAATGGAGGCTAATGGATGACGGACTTCATTTCGGCAGTGAAGGATATGCTCTTTTGTCAGACATGATGATTCGGTATATTTAAAGAATATTTTGTTTAAGCAATGGAGTGCTTTTTTGATCAACTTGAAAAAACGGAGGAATGTAAACCATGTTAGAAAAATCTTCAAAACCATGCGATACGAACAAAGAAAAAATTACTGATAAGACTCAAAACAAACGCATTCCCTGGGACCAGTACTTTATGGCTCAGGCAGTATTGTTATCTTTACGCAGCACATGTACACGTTTAGAAGTAGGAGCGACACTTGTTAGGGAAAAACGGATCATTGCTGGCGGCTATAATGGAGCAGTCAGTGGAGATGTCCACTGCATAGATGAAGGCTGCTATGTTGTGGATGGACACTGTTTGCGAACGATCCATGCAGAGATGAATGCGCTGCTACAGTGCGCGAAACTCGGTATCCCAACGGAAGGTTCGGAAATCTATGTCACACATTTTCCATGTTTAGCTTGTACAAAAGCTTTGCTGCAAGCTGGTGTCAAAGGGATCAATTATCTCCATGACTATCGAAATGATCCGTATGCTCAAGCGTTGATTGAACAATTAGGCGTATCTGTACACCAAGTTGCTTTAGACTCGCAGCATTTTTCAAAACTTCAAAATGAATTAACAGGAAAACATGTCTAGCGTTTTAGAAAGGCATGTTCGAAATCGGTTGATTTTTCCGGCAATTACGTCGATGATTATTTGTTTGTTGTATGATACGAACAATTGGATTTATCGTTTGTTTCTTGCCGGAATTTTTTTGTGGTTTTCGCTAAAAGAAGGACGTTTTATCGCGTACTTCTGTATTGTTGGTAGCATAATGGTATCCGTTTCTTATAAGCTACAAGAATATTCATTTTTAGAGGAAAAAGAAACTTCTGCGCAAGTGACTTTATCTACAGATACGATTCGTGCAAATGGCAGTTTTTTGACAATGGAAGGAAGGTTGTCAGAGAGTAAACAGAAGATACAGCTTTCTTATCAAGCAAACACCGAAGAGGAATTGAAAACTTGGCTTGGGTTCCGAGGGAAGGGGATAGAATTGACAGCTGAAGGCGAGTTTATTTCTCCCGAAAAAAAGCGAAATCCTTATACTTTTGACCAAGAAGCTTACTTCAGGAACCATAGAATCTCTGGTCGATTCCAAATTCAAAGGGTCGATAAAATCAACATACAAAATCATTGGCGAAATTGGCTCCAGAGAAAAAGAGGCGCTTTTATTTCTTTTGTCCAATCTGAATTTCCGCAAAAAACAAGTGTATATATCAATTCTTTATTATGGGGTTATAAAGATTCAGGATTCAGAGAATCAGAAGAAATTTTTAGAGAGAGTGGTTTGCTGCATCTATTCAGCCTATCGGGATTACACATCCAATTTTATTTAGGGTGGCTGTATTATTTGTTTCGACGTATCGGATGGCCACTGCACGTCAGCATCATTCCGTTGAGTCTGCTAACTATCTGTTATGTTTCTCTTGCAGGCAGTTCTATTTCTGTCTTGCGTGCTAGTCTGTTGTTTTTATTGCGGTTGCTAGTCAAATTATTGAATAAACGTTACTCCTCTATGGACTTATTTGCAGTTGTCTTTTGGCTTCTTTTGCTATTTGATCCTCGATTTCTTTTTCATGCGGGCGGGCAGCTTAGTTTTTTCATGAGTTTTTTGTTTATCCTGATTTCTTTTGATGGAGATTGGATGAAAAAAACGGCTTCTCATGTCCTATTTACCATGATCACGATGCCATTGATTGTATGGCATTTTTATGAGTGGCCTCTTTTAGGCAGTCTTTTTACATTACTGGTTGCGCCGGTATTCAAGTTTCTTTTTCTTCCTAGTGTGTTCTTTCTGACGCTTTTCAATCGCTGGTTGCCGAAAACCTTACTTTTGCTGATAGAAGAGGGACTGATCTTGTTTGAACGAATGATCGATTCGTTTTCAGGATCGCCTCTTGTTATAGGGCGTCTACCTCTTATGCTATCAGGGGTATATATTTTCGGATTGCTGATTTGTATGGATAGATTGAACGAGCAGCCGATGAAACTCTTGTTTTATGTTGGTCTGTTTTCTTTGATGCTATTGACTTTGCCATTTTTACGTTTTTCTTCAACGATCGCTTTTATCGATGTTGGCCAAGGAGACAGTATCTTTTTGCAAAGTCCTTTTCGAAAGGAAACGATTTTGATTGATACGGGTGGTAAGTTGTACTTTGAAAGGGAAAAGTGGGCGCAAGGTATTGCACGACCTCCTGCTGAAAGGAATATCGTTCCATACCTAAAAGGACAGGGAATAAGTGTGATCGATAAACTCATCTTGACACACGACGATACGGATCATGTGGGAGAATTGTCCACATTATCTCAGCATTTCACCATCAAAAAAATTTATATTGGCTGGGGCGCTGGACGAAATGAACCGTTGCGAAGGCATTTAACAGAAGCTCAAAAAAATGGCACTAAAATCATTGAAGTCAAACATGGCGACAGGATCAAAGGCTATTATGATCTTTATGTATTGACACCTTTTGAAAAGGGAGAAGGAAGAAATGAAGATTCGATTGGTTTATGGCTGGACTATAATAATCAACGTTTTTTGTTTTTAGGCGATTTGAATCAAGCGATGGAAGAACAGTTGCTTTCTATTTATCCTAATTTGAAAGCCGACGTAGTCAAATTAGGTCACCATGGTAGCCGCACATCAAGTAATACGGATTTTCTTTCCCGTATTGAAGCGAAACATGGAATTATATCCTGCGGAGTAAATAATCGTTATGGTCACCCTCACAGCGAAGTATTGGAGGCATTAGAAGAAAATCAGATAAGAACATGGCGAACCGATCAGCAAGGAATGATCACCTATCGCTGGCATCCAGTTTTTCATCCTCATGGTCTAATGGAAACAATGATAGACTAGTAATTCTCATCTTCTCATGGTAGGATAATTTTGAAAGTGGTGAGTAATTTGAGTATACAAGCAGAGTTACAAAAAATACGTAAAGAAAAACTTGCATCTTGTTACTTGATCTTAGGAACAGAAAAGTTTCTCCAAGATCAAGTTCGGGCAGAAATAGTTAAAAAAATCAAATTAGAGGGCGAAGATGATTTAAATTTTTTAAGTTTTGACATGGAAAATGCAAGTTTAGAGGAGGTAGTGGCTGAAGCAGAGACATTGCCGTTTTTCGGAGATCAACGATTAGTATTTGTGGAGAACCCATATTTTTTAACAGGTGAGAAAGTAAACAACGGGATCGAACAAAATACTGATTTACTGACAGCTTATTTGAAAGAACCACTAGAATCGACTGTATTAGTATTTTTTGCGCCATATGAAAAGTTGGATGAACGGAAAAAAGTAACGAAACAATTGAAAAAAACAGCAACCATCATCAACGTCCAACAGCTGAATGAAAAAGAAGTACGTCAATATCTGATGAATACCTTAGAGAACTCTTCCATCAAAATGGAACGAAACGCCATTGATTTATTCTTGCGGTTGACCGACTTAGATTTATCCAAAATGATGAGAGAGTTACAGAAATTAATTCTTTATGGACAAAATCAACAGCAAATCACTGTTCGAGAAGTAGAACAATTAGTTCCTAAAACATTGGAACATAATATTTTTGACATGACCCAATATATTTTAAAAGGGAAGACAGAACAAGCCTTGCGTTTATATGAAGATTTAGTCATGCAAGGGGAGGAAACAATCAAAATCAATGCGATTTTACTTTCTCAATTACGTTTGTTTTTACAGACAAAATTTCTTGTAAAGATTGGCTATCAGCAGGCCAATATTGCAGAAACATTAAAAATCCATCCCTACCGTGTAAAACTTGCCATGCAAGAAGTAAGGAAATTCGATGAACAGTTGCTGGTACAATTATTTGATCAATTAGTCGAAATGGATTATCAAATCAAAACGGGGCAAATCGAAAAAGAATTAAGTTTTCAACTTTTCGTTTTGCGCACAGGGCAGTTGTTGAGAAATCGATAGGAAGAAAGAAGAAGCCAAAAGCATGCAAGAATACCGGTTGCTTTTGGCTTTTTTTGCCAAATAAAAAAACCGGCCGAAGCCGATTCTTTTACTTAGCGATTTTTTTGCTTAAACGAGATTTGTCGCGGTTAGCTTTGTTTTTGTGGATTAGACCTTTTGATTCAGCCATATCAATAGCTTTAACAGCTTCTTTATATAACGCATCTACGTTGTCAGCACCTGAAGCTACAGCATCTTCAAATTTTTTGATTGCAGTACGCATAGCGCTTGTTTGAGATGAATTTTTCACATTAGCGTTTTCGCTTGTACGAACACGTTTGATTGCAGATTCAATGTTTGGCATTAGTTTCACCTCCGATAACTTAAGTTCTTACGCGTGTGACCGCATAATTCAACATTCATTATTATACCTAAAGGCAGCGCGCTTTGCAATATGAACATGACAAGTTTTTTTCCTTAACAGTCTTTTATTTAAACTTTTTTATCAGTAAAAACAGATAAATCAAGCTGAAAAAATCAAAAAGACGCTATTGTGGGAGGCAATAGCGTCAAACCAAACTAGATTTTTATTTATCTATTTAAACAAAGATTGAATGGGAATGTTTGGTACTAAGTCATTATATAACAAAGAGAACCGTTTGCAAAGTTTTTTTTGAAAAGGGATACGATTCCCTGTTGTTCTTTGTTTTTCTATTAAGAAACTGCAGTTATTTTATAACCAGTCACCTTTGATCGGTAAAGGTTATTCTGGTGTACCGATTATTTTAATGTATTCATCAATATTTTTTATCAACATTTTTTTAATGACTAACTGATTCCGACGGTTCCATTTGCCACTTACTTCCAGTACATATTTATTTAGTGGCAAACGTAAGATGTACTTTGCCAAATAGCGATCTTTAAGCAGGCCATTGATCACACGGTCCTCAAGCTGCAAGTTGATTCCAGTCAGCATCATTGGCTGTTCTTGTAAAACATACGTATCAATTAAAAGACCTTCAAAAGTTTCCACAAGCGTCTTCCTTTCTTTCCAAAGTAACCTGAGAACAGGTACTGTTTCTTCCATTTTGATATTCGTTAAAGTGGATGCAATCATACCTTCTTTTGTCCACTGTAATCTAGTATAACAAAAAAGAGGAGAAGAGCCAAAAAGAAAAAAGTGCATCGATTTCAATAGGAAGTCTCATTCGCTCGGTCATTGTTTAAAAAAAGCTCCTGCATCGCAGGAGCATCCCCTATATCATTCTAATAGGTCAATCAAAAGCAGTATCTAACACATTTTGTATCAAATCAGGAAATAAAAGATAAGCTAATCCCAGAATCAAAAGTACCGCTAAAAGAAACCAGCCAATTGTTCCTATGAAATACTTCAATTTTTCGAACATTGTATCACCTCGTTGTCAGTATATCACGGATCAGTAAATTGGGGGTGTTAAGAATCTCCTAAAAATAGGCAAAATTTGATCTATTTTCCTAAAGCAAATACTTGTAAGATACAGTAAGTAATGCCAGAAGCAATGACTGGTCCGGCGGCGATTCCTCTTAAGAAGACAACTCCTAAAATCGTGCCAAAAACAAGCGCAACAGTGATTTGCGGATCAGAAGCAATCAATCCTACGCCCTTGGAAGATAAGACAGCCACTAGCCCACCGCAAAAAACAGCTACCCAGCCAATAGGGGATTTAAAGGCTTCTAATAAATCACGTAGACCGATTTCTCCTGTTGCGATAGGGATCAGAATCGCTGCAGTGATGATCGTCACACCAATATTGATTCCTTTGCCTTGAAGCCAAGGGAAAAAGGAACGGGAGGCTGGTACGAGCTTCATAATCAGCACAAAAGCTGCCGCTATCATTAGACTTTGATTCTTAGCTAAAATTGCTACAAGTAAAATAATACCTAAAAAAAGCCAACTTTCCATGAAATAATTCCTCACTTTCTTCGAAACAATCATAACATGTTTTTAGAAAGTTGCAAAAGCAGGAATTTATCCTTCGAAATCTATTCATACGCTGATCTTTTCATAAAATAAACAAAATCATAAAAAACTTCACTTATTTGGCAGAAGACAGCCGTGCTTGGTATAGTGGACAAGGCTTACATTTTTTTGAAGAATCAGAAAGAGCAGGTAAAGGTCTTAGTAAGCGCAAGCCATTCAGAATAACCAATATCGTGCTTCCTTCGTGTCCTACTACTCCAAGAGGTAGATTTAAAAATTGCAAGAAGTTAGAAGCAATCAACAAGAGAATAACAAGAACCGAAAAAATGATATTTTGTTTGATGATCCGCCGCATTTTTAAAGATAGCCGATGACTGTAGACGAATTTATCTAAGTCATTTTTCATTAAGACGATGTCTGCGATATCCATTGCGGCGTCTGTTCCTTGTCCCATAGCGATACCTAATGAAGCAGCTGCTAAAGCAGGCGCATCATTGACTCCATCACCAACCATCGCATTTACTTGGTAACGTTCATTTTCTTTTTTGACTAGTTGTGTTTTTTCTTCCGGAGTACAGCTTGCATAGTAATGTTCGATTCCTACTTGTTCAGCAATAGCCTTTGCTGTGCCAGAATGGTCGCCAGTTATCATACTTGTATGGATGTTTTGGGATTTAAAGTAGGAAATCACCTGTTGGGCATTTGCTTTTGGAATATCCAACAGACCTAAAACAGCGATTAACTGTTGATCTTTAGAAAGATAGATTACAGTTTTTCCTTGATTTTCTAAACGTTCGATCATTTCCTCAATCTCTTTGCTGATTCTCATCGTCTCAGGATCATATGCGTGTTTGCCAACTTTCCATTGCGCCCCTAAATAGGTAGTTTGTAATCCAAAACCAGTAATTTCTTCTATTGATAGGCATTGGATTGCTTCGGGTATTGTGCAATCGAAATATTGTAAAATCGCATGAGCAAGAGGGTGTGTCGTTTTTTGTTCCATAGCAACAAGAAGTTGTTGTGCCAAATCCTTCTCATCAAAGAAAAAGCTGTCAGTCACAACTGGTTTTCCTTTAGTGAGTGTTCCAGTTTTATCAAAGGCAATCGCTTTTAATTCAGAAAGCTTCTCTAAATGGATCCCGCCTTTGATTAGAATCCCATTTTTTGCAGAATTTGAAAGAGCAGCTAGAGAAGCAGGAGTAGCAGATGCGACAAGCGCACAAGGAGAAGCCACGACTAATAATACCATTCCTCGATAAAAGCTTTCATCCCAACTCCAACCTAAGAAAAAGTGGGGGAGAAGGATCATTAGAGGCACAGCAAGCAAAATCAATTTTACATAATTGTTTTCGATCCGTTCGATAAATGAAGCTGTTTGAGTTGGCGTATTCTGCGCTTCTTCCACTAATTGGATGATCTTAGCAAAGACAGTTTCGGCACTCGTTTTTGTTACTCGAATCGTAATGGGATTTCCTTTATTCAGCGTTCCTGCAAACATCTCATCTCCTAAATATTTTTCTACAGGTACAGATTCACCGCTTAATGCAGACTCATCGATCGTTGCCTGTGTGCTTTCTAAACAACCGTCGATCGGAACAGCCGCTCCTTTAGCGACGAACACCAAGTCATCCACCTTTAATTGCGAAACATCTACTTCTTGCATTTGTCCGTTTTCTTTTAGTAACTGAGCTTTTTGTGGCTGAAGATTCATCAAAGCGGTAATTTCTTTTTGACTTTTATTGGTCGTGTATTCCTCTAATGCACCGCTTAAACAAAAGATGAACGTCAACATTGCTCCCTCAAAGTAATTACCAATCAAATAGGCACCAATAGCGGCTAAAGCCATCAATAAGTCCACATTCAGTGTTCGGTCATTCCACAATTCTTTCAAGCCTTCCGATGTTTGTTTGTATCCACCGATGATAATAGCGCTGATATAAAAAAGCGGGGTGATGGTGAGAGAGAATCGGTCGAAAATAAAACCGGCAATCAAAAATAAAAGACAGCCAATTGTTGCTGTAAAAGCTTTTTTCTGATTAGTCATCGTTATCAGTCCTCCTTGTCAAAACAAGGATAGCATAATAAAAATGTAATTGATAATAAAAACAGCTAAATGAGAACGATAATGGTTATCATTTGACTATGGAGCTCGATGGAGTTTTTATTATTTATAATAATTATCATTAAATAAAATAAAAAAACGGAACATTTCTCATACAAGAGAAGTGTTCCGTTTTTTCTTACATTGCAATAAACCAATAACCAATTAAAATGATACCAAGGATAATACGATACCAGCCAAAAGCGGTAAAGTCGTTTTTCTTCAAATAACTTAATAAGAATTTAATAGCTAAGACAGAAACCACAAAAGATACGAATGTTCCTACAAGAAGAACAACAGTTTCTTCCATTTTGAATGAGTTCCCTTCAGCTAAATATTTGACGATCTTCAAGCCGCTTGCGCCAAACATGACAGGAATCCCTAAGAAAAATGAGAATTCTGTAGCGACAAAACGCGAAGCGCCAATCAAGATAGCTCCTAGGATCGTTGCACCAGAACGAGATGTTCCGGGAACAAGTGCCAAGACTTGGAATAACCCAACAAGAAGAGCTGCTTGGTACGTAAAGTCATTCAGCGAAGTCCAACGAGGTGTTTTGTTTTTGTTACGTTTTTCGACAATAATAAAGGCAATACCGTAAACAATCAAAACAATGGCAACGGGTAAGAACTTGTGGAAATTTGCTTCTAACCAATCATCCAAAGGCAAACCAATGATGATGGCTGGTATACAAGCAACGATCACTTTAAACCAAAGTGTCCAAGTATCTTTTTTTTCTATCGTTGATTTACTTGGAGAAAAGGGGTTTAATTTGTGAAAATAAAGAACGACGACAGCTAAGATCGCCCCTAATTGGATAACGACATTGAACATCGACATAAACTGTGAACTGGCATCCAGTTTGATGAATTCATCTGCTAGGATCAGATGACCAGTACTACTGATGGGCAGCCATTCCGTTATTCCTTCAATAATACCGAGAATCACTGCTTTGATAATATTTGCAAAAAACATAAATTCCTTCCTTCCCAATTAAGATACATCTTATAGTATACCGTTATTTTTTGATAAACCCAATCTGTTTTTTAATATTAAGAAAAACTTGAGAAATGAAGCAGATAAGAATACGAAGAGAAAAAAAGAAGACAAAGCCCTCGTTCAGACTTTGCCTTTTATGATTCTCTGTTAAAAATTAAAATATCCCATCATAAAAACGAGTCTCGACTATGTGCTTTCCCGTTTTCGATATAAGACGTATCGTTGATACCATGGATAGAAAATCGACCGTTTGCATAAGTAACCTTTGTTACACTGCCATTTAAAAGACCAGCACGAACAGGCTGTTTAGGATCAATCAGATTAAGCAAGAAGGCAATCGTCAAACCATGTGATACGACTAAAACATTTCCGCCGCCGTTTTTTTCGCAGTGATGGGCGATATCTTCAAATCCTGTCCACACACGATCTCGCAATGTTTCATAAGTTTCTGCCCATCCAGCCGTATCCAAGTTGTATACAGCATTGGCAATTTGTTCAAAAGAAACTTCTGTGGTAAACATCTCATCATAGGTTTTAAAATTCAATACGCGAGGGATCACACCCCACATTTCCATGTCATAGCCACCTTCAAGAGACCCAAAGCACCATTCTCTGATCCGTTTCTCGATAAAATAAGGAATTTCTTTTCCCTTAGAATGTTCTCCTAGAATAATACGGGCAGTTTCGATCGCCCGACCACTGTCACTAGAATAAGCAAAAGAAAAGTCGACATCTTTTAACCCGCGCCCTAAATAATGGATGCCTTCTTGTCCTTGTTTTGTGAGTGGCGTATCACACCAGCCTTGTACGCGTTCGATTGTATTGAACATCGTTTTTCCATGCCGTACGATATAAAGTGTAGTTTCTGTCATTTTATTCTCCTCCTAAATCATTTTTAACGATTGAAAAAAGGATTTGTCCTTTTTTCCTGTTCAATCGTTGTTGCATCACCATGTCCTGGATAGACTGCAAATTCATCAGGTAAAACAAACAGCTGGGTCCGAATACTGTGAAGTAATTGTTCTAAATTCCCTGTATACAGATCGGTTCTACCGATACTTCCTCTAAATAGGGCGTCGCCAGAAACGACAAAATCATCAAAAATAAAGCTAACGCTTCCGATGGAGTGTCCTGGAGTAGGGACTACACGAAAAGACATGTTCCCTAAAGTATAAGTTTTCATTTCAAATTCATATTCTGCAGGCGAGACAATAATATCAGCAATATCATCATGTCGTCCGAGTCCAGAAAGGTTCAAAATCGGATCACCTAGCCATTTTTGCTCTAGTGGGCTGACATACACTGGGATTTGATAATATGCGCGTAAAGGTTCTACTGCACCGATATGATCGTAGTGGGTATGGGTAAGCAAAATCGCTACCGGCTGTTGGTTTGTTTTTTTGATTTCTTGTTTGATTCGTTCTGCATCTTCTCCAGGGTCAATGATCAAAAGTGCTTCTTCGTTGTAGACCAAATAACAGTTTTCTTCAATCATTCCTGTTTTTAATCTTTCGATATGCATGTGCATTCCTCCTTGATAGCCAAAACTTCTTTCATCCATTAGTATAACGCATTCATTGCTAGGAAACAAAAACAGGTACTTATTTCTCTTTACTTATCTGAATTATCAGACTATATGAAAAGTATTTGGATATTCTAAAGAGAAGGAAAGTAAGTTTTCATAGCATTTTAATATGTCCTTGTTACATTAGACTCATCCAAAAATCCAAATTCTATATCCTATATCCCTGCCTAATCAGCGGGGTGTTTTTTTATGCTTGAAAAGAGAGCTCTTTTTGCTAAACTAGGCTTTTTCAGGTAATCTTAGAGAGAAAGAGGTGGTGGAAATGATCAAACAGTCAAAAATATCTGTGCGGCACTTAGTAGAATTTATTTTGCGACGTGGAAGTATCGACAATCGTAAAAAAAGTAGCCATACTGCATTAGAAGGAGCAAGAATCCACCGCAAGCTCCAAAAAGATGCGGGAGAAGACTATGAAAAAGAAGTCTTTTTAAAAACAACAGTTCCATTAGATGAATATCACCTGATCGTTGAAGGCCGTGCAGACGGTATTTTCAAAAGAGATGGTATTTATTATATAGATGAAATCAAAACCTCCGAGCCACGATTTGAAGATTTAGAACCAGAACAAGTGGAACTTTTCTTTCATCAAGCAAGGGTGTATGCCTATATCTATAGTCAAGAACATGATTTACAAGAAATAAATCTGCAATTGACTTACTTTCAGACGGCTGAAGAAGTGATTACGAGAAAGGTCGAACATCAGACAAGAGAGCAGTTAGAAACTTTTTTTAAAAAACTGACTGAAGATTATAAAGAATGGCTTGTTTTTCAAGAAAACTGGCGCACTGTACGCAATGCCTCTTTGATGGCTTTGAAATTCCCCCATGATGAGTATAGGAAAGGCCAGCGTGAACTAGCGGTAGCTGCTTATAAAACAATCCGTACGAAACAGAAATTGTTTGTAGAAGCACCTACCGGAACAGGAAAAACAATCTCTACGTTATTCCCCGCTTTGAAAGCTGTAGGGGAAGAAGAGGGAGAAAAGATCTTTTATCTAACAGCCAAAACAATAACTAGACAAGTAGCTGAAGATGCCATGACAGCATTAAAAGATACTGGAGCTGAAGTAAAAAGTGTCACTTTGACGGCTAAAGATAATATCTGCTTTTTAGATGAGACGACCTGTAATCCAGATCAGTGCCCGTATGCCAATGGTTATTACAATCGTATCAACGAAGGGTTATGGGATCTTTTGAATCATGAGAATCAGATCACTCGAGAAGTCATCGAAACTTATGCAAGAAAGCATACACTTTGTCCTTTCGAACTATCATTAGATGTCAGTATCTGGTGCGACGTGATCATTGGGGATTACAATTATTTGTTTGATCCTACTGTTTATTTAAGACGTTTTTTTGAAGATGAAAAAAACGAGGATTATCTGTTTTTGATTGATGAGGCACATAATTTGGTGAATCGTTCCCGAGAGATGTATTCGGCAGAACTATCTTATGAAAAAACAAAACGAAGTAAGGAAGCTATACCAAAGGAATTCAAAAAACTCCATCGTCGTTTCAACAAACTATTGAAAGAATTTGATACGATCCGAGAAATAGCAAAAGAAGATCATTGGGATTATCATCATCAAAAAGCACCAGCTGAATCTTTAGTAAAGGCAGGTTATCAATTAAGCGAAAAAATCAAAGAATGGCTAGCAGAATTTCCTGAGCATCCATCACAAGAACAATTGCTTCCTTATTACTTTGATTTGCTTCATTTTTTGAAGGTCAGTGAATTTTATGATGATCACTATGAAACAACGGTCGAAAAAACGTATCACGATCTGATAGTAAAAGAGTTTTGTATTGATCCAAGCTTGTTTCTTGAGCAGTCGTTGGATAAAGGAAGAAGCAGTATCCTTTTTTCTGCGAGTTTTTCACCTCTATCTTATTATCAGGAAACACTGGGCGGACAAAAAAGTCTCGCTTACAAACTGCCGAGTCCTTTCCCAGAAGGAAACCAGCAAGTTTTCATTGCAAATTACTTAGAGACGACTTATCGAAAAAGGGAACAAAGTCTGGCAAAATTAGTTGAGACGATCCATGCTTTTGCTGATGGAAAGGTCGGAAATTATTTCGTTTTCTTTCCTTCTTATCAATATTTAGACCTTGCGGCGGAAGCATTCAAACAGCAATATCCTGACAGCAATGTGCTGATCCAAGAAACGGACATGAATGAAGAAGAACGCGAACGATTTTTAGCAAAATTCCAAGCAGATCCCGATGAAACATTGATAGGATTTTGTGTACTTGGTGGGATTTTTTCAGAAGGAATCGATTTGAGAGGGAACCGATTGATCGGCAGTATGATCGTAGGTGTAGGGTTGCCGCAGATGAATCATGAGCAGGAACTGATCAAATCATATTATGATGAGAAGGAACACCTTGGATTTGCTTACGCTTATCAGCTTCCTGGAATGAACAAAGTCTTGCAAGCTGGTGGTCGAGTGATTCGTGGCATGGCGGATCAAGGAATCGTGGTATTGGCAGATCAACGATTTGCTCGTTTCTCTTATCGACGTTTATTCCCACAACATTGGCAAACAGCAAGAGAAGTACGAAGTGTTGGAGAATTGGAAGAAGGAATACAGCGTTTTTGGTCATCCAAAGAAGCAGTAATGAAAAAAACGAGGGATGACAGATGTCAGCCTCGTTTTTTTCATTAACGATAGTTAGTGAATTGCAACTCGATTGGTAAGTCAAGTTTACGTAATAAAGCAATCACAGCTTGAAGATCATCACGGTTTTTACCTGTCACTCTAATCTGATCTTCTTGGATTTGTGCTTTTACTTTCAGTTTTTCATTTTTGATAGCTGTAGTGATTTTTTTCGCGTTTTCGCGATCGATTCCGTTGACCAGATCGGCAGTTTGACGAGCTTTGCCACCTAGCGCGTGTTCCGATTCGGAAAAATGGATATTTTTGATTGGCACATTTCTTTTGATCAACTTACCAAATAATACATCTTTGATCTGTTCGATTTTGAAATCATCATCGCTCAAGACAACTAGATTGCTGTTCTCTAATTTGATTTCTACCGTAGAATCCTTGAAGTCAAATCGATTAGTCAATTCTTTTGTTGTTTGCTGAATCGCATTTTTTACTTCTTCTGTATTGACTTCTGATACAATGTCGAAGCTAGCATCTTTTGCCATAAGAACCCTCCTGATATACGTATAAGTTTACTATACATCTATCTTATCATAGGAATGGGGCAGATTCTTACTTGTTTGCTAAAATTCTTCTCATTTGAGTTCGAAGTATTTTATTTTAATAGATAAACTGTTATTCTTACATTTGGAATAACAAAGTAGAGGAGAGGTGCTTGTGAGCAAAATTATGACTGCGTATCATAAAAATGAAAGATTAAAGAAAATAGTGGTTATTTTGATAACCGGATTGACCGCTGCGGTCGCTTTAAATTATTTTTTGATTCCAGCCAATGTCTTTTCTGCAGGGATGAATGGGATCGCTCAAATCATTTCCTCGCTTTTATATGAATGGTTTCATATCAAGGTAGACACAGGAACATTTATTTTTATTTTGAATATCCCTGTGTTTGTATTAGGGTTTCTCAAAGTAGGAAAACGAGCAACGATCCTTAGTTTTGTGAACGTTGTATGCGTATCAGTGATGACGATGCTACTTCCAGTCGGACAGATTACTGATAATATTTTGATGAATGCCTTAGTAGGCGGTGTCTTATTAGGTCTTGGCGTAGGCTTATCTTTAAAAATGGGCTTTACAACTGGTGGGATGGACATCATCTCTCTTGTGCTTTCACAAACAACTGGAAAAACAGTCGGAAATTACATGCTGATTCTAAATGGGATCATTGTAGTCATCGCAGGCTTCTTCTTTAACTGGGAAAGTGCCTTGTATACGATTATTTCCATTTATGCAATGACTCAAGTGATTGATGCCATCCATACGAGTCATCAAAAAGTAACAGCGATGATCGTGACCGTCAAACCGGAAGAGGTAACAGAAGAACTAGCGAAACGGATGGTACGTGGAATGACATTGCTTCCGTCTGTCGGTGGCTATTCAAAAAAACAAGGAAATATGATCATGATGGTCATCACCCGCTATGAAATGTATGATCTTGATCAGATCGTTCATGAAATCGACGACGATGCATTTATCAATATTTTACCAACTCATTCAGTATTTGGACGATTTGCAAATGAAAACGAACAAAAAATGTATCGAACAACAGGTGTATTGCCAGAAATAAAAAATCGTTCACAAAAAAAATGAGGAATCAGATTTATTTTAGAATGAATTTAATGTATTCCATCTAATAAGGACATTTTATAAAATTAAACGAGAATCTTCCTTCTAAATTCTCATTTACAAGTAGTTAAAAAAAGAGTATGATAAATAAAAATCGTGTTAAGGAGTGTCGTACGATGAGCGAAGCAAACCAAGAACGGTCTGCGCAAGAAATAGAACTGATCAAAGAACGTATTCTTGCTGCCTTGGAAATGGTGATCGATCCTGAATTAGGAATCGATATTGTCAACTTAGGCTTGATTTATGATATAGAATTCAATCCTGAAAACGGAGAAACAGTCATCAAAATGACGCTAACAACTATGGGCTGTCCACTAGCCGATATTTTAACAGAATCTATCCATGACGCATTGAAAGAAGTGCCAGAAGTAACGAAAGCAGAAGTAAAACTTGTCTGGTATCCCGCATGGACGACCGATAAGATGAGCCGTTATGCACGGATTGCGTTGGGGATTCGATAGGAATCTTGACTGACTAGCTAGGAGAAGTAAATAGTAAAAACAAAAAACCTTTTATCCTTTCTTGAAGAAAAGAGATAAGAGGTTTTTTTGTTTATAAAATTTTGTCTGCTATATTAGAAGTTAATCAAATAAATGTGTTCTATTGATAAAGGACGTTCAAATCCCTTTCCTTTTGCCATCCATCTTTTTTACATCAATTTGATTTTCGTATAGTATTCTTTCTCATCTTCACGATAAATCGTGGCCCCATTTTTTTGCTGCGCCTTAAGACTGCCAAGATTTTTTTTATTTACAGACAAAAGTGCCTCATCGATGCCGAGTTTTTTTGCCTCTTGCAGTACTAATGCTAAGCCTTGTGTTGCATATCCTTTTTTACGATGGTCAGGGGAGATGCCGTAACCGATATGGCCAGCGCCGTTTCTTAATGATTCGTTCAGTTTATGGCGCAGATTAAAAATTCCTACATACTCATGTCCATCATTTTCCAAAATAAAGACGGTTGCGGGAACGTAATTCTCAGGAAGATCGATCCCTAAAGAAGTGTTTTCGCATTTTTTTACATAATCTAAAAATTCAGCAAGTGTATAGCCGTAAGTATTGTTGATAAATCCATTCTCGTTTGGTCCGAAGCTAGTTTGCAGCCGATAAGCTTTCTCCAAATCTGCTTCCCATAGTTTGATCAATTTCATCGAATCCGCCTCTTCCTAAGTAAACATATTTTTTTCTACTATAGCACTATTTTGGTGAATAGCCATTCTTATTTTTATTTTTTGTGATGTATCGTATTAAGAATAATTTAACAAAATAAACGATTGCAGATTTTTGTTATTTATTGTATTGTTTTTATAATAGATGAATGCTCGTTATCTTTTGAAAAAATGATCTTATTGATTGATATTGAAAGTTCAAGATAAATTGAATTTTTAATAAATGTGTTATTTAAAGTTTTTTCGTCCGTTGCTTATGATCACTAGAAAGGAGATCTCGTGAACTACTTTAGCGGTTATAAAAGAATTCCAGAAGGATGGCAACAAGCAGAAATAAAAAATGATCAGTATCAAAATGAAAGAAGAAGACAGTTGTTGGAGAAAATGCAGCAAAAACAGCTGAATCGAGAGAAAAAGAAGAACAAAGAAACGAAGAAAAAGCAGCAAAATAAAATAGCTACCGATCCCAGAGTCGTTCGTTTAAACAATGAAATGAATCAACTGAAGCAAGAATTGAGTAAAGCAAAAAAGCAAGTAGCTACTGTGAGCAAGAAAAGAAGAGAGGACAAGAAACACATCAGAGAGCTGTCACAGCAACTCGAACGACAGCAACAGCAAGCAAAAGTAGAAAAAGAAGAGATGAGACAAAAAGTCATCGAACAGCAGAGGAAAACAGAACAATTGTATCAAAAATTAGAAGAAGTGGGCTGGGATACAGATAACCACGCACTTCAGGAACTCCAAAAACGTAACCAGATCATCATTTATTTGCTGCAAAAAAATAGCCAAATGCAACATTATCTAGAGAGAATACATAAAGCGTCAGATTTATTAAAGAAAAGAAATGATCGACTGAACAAGAAATTAGAAAAGCTTTCAAATAGAAATGCTACGTATCTGAAAATCATGGAGAAGAAAAAACAAGAACTGCAGCAGTTGTCTAAAGTCAACCAGCGACAAACAGAACAATTAGCAAAGGAAAAACAAAACTTCGTACAAGCAGCTCCTCAAGATCTGATCCATGCATTGATTCAGCAGTTAGACACCCAATCATTTTATAAGTTCAATCAGCTGAACAAGCTGTTCAATAGGTATCAATGGATCTTTGAACAACAAGCGAATGATTTGCAGTATCAAGAAACAAATATTTTTTATGGTTTTGTAGAAATAGAAGAGGGCAGCATTTATTTCCACGAGGTCAATACGGAGCAAAGAAGACCACTGATAGTAGAAGAGAGCTTTAAACGCAAAGATCTTTTAACAGATGGGATAGCAGTACGAGTACATCAAAAAACAGTAGACGGTCCAGTATATCTAAGGTATTGCTATCCTATCGTTGAACAGAATAAGTCAAAAAGAAGAAGCGACAAATATCTAAAGAGAATAAGTCAAAAATTTAAACAGCCAAGTAAAAAGCAATTGAGCATAGATGCTGAAAAGTGGGCATCATCACTCAAAATTGCTGTGATTGGGAACAAACAAATAAAAGGATTCGTAAAAGGATTGCAGAAATATGTAAAAACTGTCGAAAGAATCGACGCATATGAGTATGGGGAGAAAGCACTATTTGAAAGAATCCGTGCTGTTGACTATGTCTATGTTTGCATCGATAGCGTCCCGCATCATGTGACCAATTTTCTGAAAAGTGAAATTGAGCTTATGGAAAAAACAGAATTTTTTTATCGCCCTTCAATAGATGATGGAGTTACTCGGATGAACTATTTGTATTGGTTGCAAGAGGGAAAACGCGTAGAGATAAAAAAGAACAAAAAATATGTTCTTGACAAAAAACAAATGTAATCCTAAACTAGAACATGTGATGCGGCTATGGCGGAATTGGCAGACGCGCTAGCTTCAGGCGCTAGTGAGGGCGACCTCGTGGAAGTTCGAATCTTCTTAGCCGCATAATTTTTTTATATACTGAGAAAAGATATCGAGGGAGAGATCCCATCGGTATTTTTTTATAAAATCTGATATAAAATAGATTTCGGCAAGAAAGTCATAGAAGTAATAGATAAGCAAAAAAACTCGCTCTGATGTGACAAAACAACTCAAAAAGAGGCCATGCGATGTATTCTTTCGCATGGCCTCTTCCTATTTTGAATGTGTTTAAACGTTCAAATAATGAATCTTAGTACCAACCGTTTGCTTCCCAGA